>CAVITM010000055.1:0-12120 GCA_963645455.1 Moraxellaceae bacterium
TTATAGGTCCCTGTTCTGCAGACAGCGAGGATCCGGTCTGCGAATATGTGAATCGGCTGGCAAAGGTACAGGAAAAGGTAAAGGACCGGCTGCTTTTGGTTCCCCGTATCTATACGAATAAGCCCCGTACCACCGGCGAAGGCTACAAGGGCATTGCCTCCCAGCCGGATCCGGAGAAGGCTCCCGACATGATCGCAGGACTCATTTCCGTACGAAAGATGCATCTGCGTGCCATCGCCGAGAGCGAGCTGACACCTGCGGATGAGATGCTCTATCCGGAGAACTGGGAATATGTGGCCGATCTGCTCTCCTACGTAGCCATCGGAGCCCGTTCTGTAGAGGATCAGCAGCACCGGCTGACGGTCAGCGGCTTTGATGTAGCCTCCGGCATGAAGAATCCCACCAGTGGTGATTTTTCTGTAATGCTCAATTCCGTTTATGCGGCACAGCATCCCCACCATTTTACGTTCCGGGGCTATGAGGTGGAGACCACCGGCAATCCCCTGACACACGTGGTGCTTCGGGGTGCTGTCAGCAAGCACGGCAACACGGTACAGAACTACCACTATGAAGACATCATGCGTCTGTATGATATGTATAATGAGCGGGAGCTTTTAAATCCCGCAGCCATCATCGATGCTAACCATTCCAACTCTGGAAAAAAATACGAGGAGCAGATACGTATCGTCAAAGAGGTCATGCACAACCGACAGATCTCAGAGACCATCCGAACACTGGTGAAAGGTGTCATGATCGAGAGCTACTTAGAGCCGGGCTGCCAAAAGATCGGCAGTCATGTATACGGAAAATCCATCACAGATCCCTGTCTTGGATGGGACGACTCAGAGCGTTTGATCTATGAAATGGCAGACCTGACCTAAAAAAAGAAGTCGCTTTCGAAAATGGAAGCGACTTCTTTTTTTATTCTTTATGAATCGAATCATGCAAAATCTGAAGTACCTGACGCATCTGGTCAACCTGCAGCTGTCCGGGAGCTGAACACTCTCCCGCGGCCGCAAAGGTCATGGCCGAGCCAAAGGTCTCGCCGCACATGCGGCTCACTACGCCTAAGGGTCCCATGGATATGGTAATGAGCGGACGCTTCGCATACAGCCGGCGCATCTCATCCGTCAGCTCCAACAGTGTCAGCACATCCCCCACATTCTGGGGCATAACTGCCAGCTTTAAAAGATCCGCACCCATCTGCTGCATCTTCTGGAGGCGGCGGATCATCTCTTTTTTATCCGGTGTCTGTGTAAAATCATGACTGGAAGCTAACACACCGGCTCCTGCGCCATGAATCCCATCTATGATCCTTCTGG
Organism: Moraxellaceae bacterium; assembly: GCA_963645455.1. Lineage (GTDB taxonomy): Bacteria > Bacillota > Clostridia > Lachnospirales > Lachnospiraceae > W0P33-017. The sequence continues at coordinate 1,323 of CAVITM010000055.1, forward strand.
TGCTGACATCCCCCGCCAGAATCTCCACATCAATGAGATCTGCGTCTTTTGAACAGGCTGCTCCAAGCAGCAGCGTCTCATAATCTTCGGGTGTGATCCAACGTTCTCCGCCTTCCCCTTTTGTGCGAAAGGTAAACAGCAGCACGGTATCTCCTAATGCAGCACGAAGCTCATGCAGCACCTGCAGCACAGACGCTACATCATCTGCCCCTTCATAATGATCCACGCGCCACTCCACCACGTCAATTTTCTCTTTATCTAACCCATGTGCCATGGCGATAATCGCTTCAGCTGAAGCATCCACAATCGGCACACAAATCTTTGGCATACCATCTCCGATTTGAACGGATCGTACGGTATAAGTTCTCATTAAATTCCTCCAAAACCATCACATTCTCGGATGAGCCTGCTTGTATACTTCCCGAATCGACGGCTGATCCGTCAGCTGCATATAGATCTGGGTGGATGAAAGATCCGAATGACCCATCATAGCCTGCACCGAACGAATATCTGCGCCCTCACTGAGCATATGAGCCGCAAAGGAATGGCGGAAGGTATGGGGCGTAATCTCCTCACCAAGTCCTGCCATCTTGCCATAATGCTTCAGCAGCTTCCAAAAGCCCTGTCTGCTCATAGGTTCACCGCTGCAGTTGGTAAACAGCAGCTGACAGTTCTCATCCTTCACCAGCTTTGGTCTGCTTCGCTCTAAGTATTCTCTCAGTGCTTCCCTGGCGTGGGATGTAAAAGGAACCGTCCGCTCCTTGCGTCCATCCCGGCACATCACATATTCCAGCTCTAAGCTGATATCGGAAAGCCGAAGATTGATAAGCTCCGATACACGAATCCCTGTGGCATATAAAAGCTCCAGCATGGCTCGATCCCGAAGCTCCTTGGGTGTCCGGGAGCCGGGCTGCTCAATCAGACTGATGATCTGTGCCCGGGATAAAATCCCCGGTGCCTCCCGTTCAATCTTGGGAGGCTTCAGATCCTTGGCCGGATTGTCATCCCGCAGCATGGACACATACTGCCAGGAAAAAAATGCCTTCATGCTGGCGATCACCCTGGAGATCGTCGATGCTTTTTTCCCCTGCTGCTTCAGCTCCTGCAAATACTCCTGCAGCGTCTGAGGCTCAATCTGGGACAGTTCGCCACAGCCATGTGCCTGCCCATACTCTGAAAGCTTACGAATATCTCTCGTATAAGCAGCCGCGGTGTTGTCCGAGATCTGCTTATGCTCCCTCATATAACTAATAAACTCATCCATCTCACAATTCATACCAAACTCCACAATCACTGCGTTTCCCCCAATTCCCGCAGCACAAATATGAATTTAGTATAACAAATTGTTTCATAAAATGCAATTATTATGTAACCTTTTTGTAACTATTCAGAGCCAAGTGAAATTTCATAAATCAGGCAAAATCTCTTAATTTTTCCCACTGCAATACTTATTCCGATAAGCCATCAGTCCGGCTACTGTCTTGGCATCCTGAATCTCTCCGGCATAGATCTTTTCGCACAGCTCATCAATGGTGAAGCTGTCGATCTCCACAAATTCGTCCGGATCAAGATGCTGGGAACGCATATGCAGATCATGGGCTACATACACATCAATAAATTCATCACAAAATGCTACCGTAGTACGCAGGGAAATCAAAAATTCCAGCTGCTCACTGTGATAACCGGTCTCCTCCTCCAGCTCTCTGGCTGCGCAGACTTTTGTCTCCTCCTCAGTGGTATCTCTGGCTCCCGCCGGTATCTCCAAGGTCATGCGATCGATTGCGTTGCGGAACTGCCGCACCATCACAATCCGTCCATCCGGCAATACCGGCACCACTGCGGCTGCTCCCTTTCTGTGATGAATCAGATCCCATTGGGCCGTATGTCCATTGGGCAGCTGCATGGTGTCACTGTAAAAATCTACGATGGTTCCCTGATACTTTAATGTGCGGTCGATGCGCTTAATTTTATTTTCCATAATGTTTGTCCTCCCTCTCTTTAGCGAAAAAGGCGTTAAGAGAAGCTCTTAACGCCTTTTTGTCAGTATTTATTTGCTTTATTTCGCGTAGTCTGTGACACGCGATTCGCGGATCACATTTACCTTGATCTGACCCGGATACTCTAACTCAGACTCAATCTGCTTTGAAATATCCCTAGCCAGAATTACCATATCAGCATCACTGATTTGTTCAGGAACTACCATTACACGAACCTCACGTCCTGCCTGAACAGCAAAAGATTTTTCTACTCCCTTGAAACCGTTTGTAATATCCTCTAACTGCTGCAAGCGGTTAGAGTATGTCTCGATCGTCTCACGTCTCGCACCCGGACGAGCAGCACTGATGGTATCAGCAGCCTGTACCAGACATGCAATCAGAGACTGAGGCTCCACATCACCATGATGGGCCTCAACTGCATTGATGATCAGCGGTGATTCCTTGTACTTGCGGCACAGATCCACACCGATCTGAATATGTGAACCTTCCATATCGTGGTCCACGGATTTTCCAATATCATGAAGCAGACCCGCACGCTTTGCGGTTCTGACATCTTCGCCGATCTCCCCGGCTAAAAGTCCTGCAATCTGGGCTACCTCGATGGAATGCTTGAGTGCATTCTGACCGTAGCTGGTTCGAAACTTCATACGACCCAGCAGACGCACCAGCTCCGGATGGATGCCGTGAATGCCCACCTCTAAGGTGGCAGCTTCGCCTTCCTCGCGAATCATGGTATCCACTTCCTTCTGTGCCTTTTCTACCATCTCCTCGATTCTGGCCGGATGAATACGTCCATCGACGATCAGCTTCTCCAGAGCGATCCGCGCTACCTCGCGGCGAATCGGATCAAAGCCCGAAAGAATGACTGCCTCAGGCGTATCATCGATAATCAGATCCACACCTGTCAGCGTCTCAAGTGTACGGATATTTCTACCCTCGCGACCGATGATTCTTCCTTTCATCTCGTCATTAGGAAGGGGTACTACGGAAATCGTAGTCTCCGATACATGGTCTGCAGCGCATTTCTGGATGGCAGTAACCACATAATCCTTGGCCTTTTTACCTGCCTCTTCCTTTGCGCGGGTCTCCATTTCCTTGATTAGTTTTGCAGTGTCAAGTTTTACATCATCTTCAACGGTTTTTAAAAGATATTCTTTTGCTTGTTCGGAGGTTAAACCTGAAATTCTCTCAAGTTCCTGTACTCGCTGTTCGTTTAGCTTTGCGACTTCTGCCTTCTGCTTTTTGATCTCCTCTTCCTTAGCAGCGAAGCTGGCCTCCCGCCGTTCGATTGCATCAAGCTTTTTGTCTAAATTCGACTCTTTCTGCTCTACACGGCGTTCCGCACGCTGAACCTCTGATCTACGATCCTTGATCTCACGGTCAAGCTCGTTCTTCGTCTTGATGGACTCTTCCTTGACCTCTAAGAGAGATTCGCGTTTCTTTGCCTCTGCAGCCTTAACCGCATCGTCAATGATCGATCTGGCACGTTCTTCTGCCGATGCAACCTTGGAATCAGCTTTCTTTTGCTGAAGCTGATTCATAATGACGATCGTCACAACCACAGCTACTACTAAGGCGACCAGAATGGCAATGATCAATGTAGCAACACCTACCATCACAGGAGCACCTCCTTATTAAATTTTCATTGTACATATAACAAAAAATTCGTACATCTGTCATAACTACAACATATAAATTTTATCCTTTCTTGTATATTATGTCAAGTACGAATTATTTCCCGAAAAGTACACGTATGAATTATTTCCTGGAGGTGCTCATTCAAAGGAGATGTCCCTCACAGCTGCATCTCACGGCAGATATCCGAACTGCGAAAGCCTCTGCGCTGCAGATAGGCATACATCCTGCGCCGCTCTGCTGCATCTGCATTTTGCGGATCAAAGTGGCGCTTTTTCATAAGCTCCCGAATCATCGCCGACTCATCCCGCTCATCCTCCTGGGCGGCAAGTGTCCGATCGATGGTATCCGACGCCACACCCTTTCTCTGCAGCTCCATGCGAAGCATTCCTCCACTCTTTGTGGTGCCATGCATCCGTACGTAGCAGTCTGCATACCGCGCATCATCCAGATAATGATAGCTCCTGACGTAATCGATGGCTTCATCGATCAGATCCGGAGGATATTCTGCGGCTATTAGCTTGCTGCGAAGCTGCTGCTCCGTGCGATCCATGCGTTCTAACAGATGCATCGCACGCTTCTTTGCTCTCTTTCCCAGCACTTCCCGTCGAATCCTGTCATACTGATCCTCCGGGATGGATGCACCTTCTGAAAGCCGGTTCGTACGCAGCTCTCCGACATAAAGAACCCAGACCTCACCGTTATCCAAATGCACCCGGCGTCTGCCGCCGCTGAGCTGTTCGATGGATGTGACCGCTACCATAGGCTGGCTCACGATTCCTCAGCGGGAGTAGTCTGCTCTGCCGGCTGCTGGGCAGCTGACTCCTGGGATCCGATGCCATAATGGGCACGTACCTTTGCCTCAATCTCTGCACAGATATCCGGATGCTCAGCCAGATACTGCTTCGCATTCTCACGGCCCTGACCAATCTTGTCGCCCTCATAGGCATACCAGGCTCCGGATTTGTTCACAACATCGATGCCGGAAGCCAGATCCAGAATGTCTCCTTCCTTGGAGATGCCTTTTCCGAACATAATATCAAACTCTGCCTCACGGAAGGGCGGTGCAACTTTATTCTTCACTACCTTGACGCGGGTGTGGTTGCCGATCACCTCGCCGGCCTGCTTGAGAGACTCCACGCGCCGTACATCCAGCCGTACAGAAGAATAGAACTTCAGGGCACGTCCGCCGGTGGTGGTCTCCGGATTGCCGAACATCACACCCACCTTCTCACGGAGCTGGTTAATAAAAATCACGATACAGTTGGACTTGCTGATGACAGCGGTGAGCTTGCGCAGTGCCTGGGACATCAGGCGCGCCTGCAGTCCCACATGGGAATCTCCCATATCTCCGTCAATCTCAGCCTTTGGCACAAGGGCAGCGACAGAATCGACGATCACAATATCCACTGCTCCGGAACGAACCATGGTCTCAGTGATCTCCAGCGCCTGCTCGCCGTTGTCCGGCTGGGAAATGTATAGATTATCAATATCTACTCCGATATTCTTCGCATAGACAGGATCAAGGGCATGCTCCGCATCGATAAATCCGGCAATACCGCCAGCCTTCTGTACCTCAGCAACGCAGTGCAGTGCCACTGTAGTCTTGCCGCTGGATTCCGGTCCGTAGATCTCGACAATTCGTCCCTTGGGAAGTCCTCCTAATCCAAGAGCCAGATCCAAGCTCAGTGATCCGGTGGGAATCGTCTCTACATTCATGGCTGCTGCAGGATCTCCCAGCTTCATCACGGATCCTTTGCCATACTGCTTCTCAATCTGCGCAATCGCTGCGTCTAATGCCTTTAATTTATTCTCGTCTGCCATAATGGTCTCCTTCATTCATATAAACGAACATCTGTTCGCGTCTGTGGTTATAATAATACACTTCATATCAAATGTCAACAGGGAAAAGGAAATGTTACTGGGAAATTTTATACGAAAAAAAGAACACCCGAAGATGGGTGTTCTCATTATAATCGCTGACTGTTTTCCCGTCAAGCATCCGTTGGATTTTTCATTTAATTCCGTCCGAACTCCGACAATTTCAAGCCCTTGTTCCGGTCCAAAGTCATGCCGACGCTCCATGCATTGACAAACAAAAGCAGGGGATTGCCCTTTAAATCCATGATCTTTTTCATATCAGAGGTACCGCTCAGATGATCCATATCGATCTCCTCTTTATTTTCAATCCAGCGAATATGCTCATAGGGAAGATTCTCCAGACGGATATCCACATTGTACTCGTTCTCAAGGCGGAATTTCAGCACATCAAACTGCAGCACACCGACCACGCCCACGATGATCTCCTCCATGCCGCCCTTGTACTCCTGGAAAATCTGGATGGCGCCTTCCTGTGCGATCTGGTTGACACCCTTGACAAACTGCTTGCGCTTCATGGAATCAATCAACCGCACCCGGGCAAAATGCTCCGGCGCAAAGGTAGGAATTCCCTCAAAGGCAAACCGTTCCTTTGCGGTGGTAAGGGTATCTCCGATGGAAAAAATACCCGGATCAAACAATCCGATAATATCTCCGGCATAGGCCTCATCCACAATCTTTCGCTCCTGGGCCATCATCTGCTGGGGCTGGGACAGCTTGATCTGCTTTTCCCCCTGCACATGATAGACCTCCATGCCCGCATCAAACTTGCCGGATACGATACGCATAAATGCCACACGATCCCTGTGGTTTTTATTCATATTTGCCTGAATCTTAAAGATAAATCCGCTGAAATCCTCAGAAAACGGATCGATCTGGCCCATATTGGACTGTCTGGGCAGCGGTGCATAGGTCATCTGTAAAAAGTGCTGCAGGAAGGTCTCCACGCCAAAATTCGTGAGGGCTGATCCAAAAAATACCGGTGACAGCTCACCCTTTGTCACAAGCTCCTGATCAAACTCCGCACTGGCTCCGTCCAAAAGCTCGATCTCATCCATGAGCTTTTCCCGCTCCTGCTCTCCCAATATGCCGGAAAGCTCCGGTGCATCGATGGGTATGATCTGTTCCTCCCCCTCCTTGGTTCCTTTTCTTGTATCGGAAAAGAGGCGAACGCTCTTACTATTTCTATCATAAACGCCCTTAAAGCCCTTTCCGGAGCCGATGGGCCAGTTAATAGGACAGGTGGCGATCCCCAGCTCGTTTTCAATCTCATCCAGCAGCTCAAAGGTATCATTGGCGTCCCGATCCATCTTGTTGATAAATGTAAAAATCGGGATATGGCGCATCACGCATACCTTAAACAGCTTTCTCGTCTGCGCCTCCACACCCTTGGAGCCGTCAATGACCATGACTGCCGAATCTGCCGCCATCAGTGTCCGGTATGTATCCTCCGAGAAGTCCTGATGTCCTGGGGTATCCAGGATGTTGATACAGTAATTGTCATAATGAAACTGCAAAACGGACGAAGTGACTGAGATACCTCTCTGCTTCTCGATCTCCATCCAGTCGGATACCGCATGCTTCGCGGTCGCCTTGCCTTTGACGGAGCCCGCCTCATTGATGGCACCGCCGTAGAGCAAAAATTTCTCCGTCAGTGTAGTTTTTCCCGCATCCGGATGGGAAATGATCGCAAAAGTGCGTCGTTTTTCTATCTCTTTTTTTCTGATATTTGCTGTCTGATCTGCCACGAGAGCTTCCTCCAAATCACTATGTTTATTGATCGTAATCCTACCATGTACGATCATATCCGCAACTACCTATATTATCGGTCACTCCCGCTTTTGTCAAGCGCCAACCGGTCTTTAACAGTATAAAAACCCCGGAGCGTTTTGCTCCGGGGCTTCGTCGTTCATAACCAATTCGTCTTAGTTATACTTACGCTTTCTAGCGGCTTCAGATTTCTTCTTGCGCTTTACAGAAGGCTTCTCATAATGCTCACGCTTACGAATCTCCTGCTGAATACCTGCCTTTGCGCAGTTTCTCTTGAATCTGCGTAAAGCGCTATCTAAAGTCTCGTTCTCTTTAACTGTAACACTAGACATCCTTGCACCTAACCTCCCTCCAGTTGTGAATTGTGCATATCAACTGTAAGGTAATATCCTAATTGCACTGCAAATTATTATACCATATATTTTCAGTTCGTCAAGATTGTTTCCCTTAAAATTTTATTTGGCAAAAATCAGTTAATCTGTCCATCCAGTGCCTTGGCAGCCTCAGCCAGTGCATCGTCGATACCTGCCGGATTCTTGCCGCCTGCCTGTGCCATATTCGGACGGCCGCCGCCGCCACCGCCTACAAGGGATGCGATGCTCTTGATCAGATTGCCGGCATGTGCGCCTGCCTTCTGGGCTCCGTCTGTAGCCATGGAAACCAGATTGACCTTGCCGTCTGCTGCTGATGCCAGTAACACAACGCCCTCGCCCAGCTTGGTCTTCAGCTGGTCACCCAGATCACGCAGACCGTTCATGTCTACACCATCCACCTTGGCTGCGAGGAATTTTACACCTTTGATCTCACGTACCTGATCCAGCACATCTCCCAGCGCATCCTTGGCTGCCTTTGACTTCATGGACTCAATCTCTGCATGCTGCTCTTTTATCTGATTCTGCAGATGCATAATCTTGTCTAATACACCGGCGGGGTTGGTCTTCAAAAGCGCTGCTACATCAGCCAGCTGCTTTTCAACGGATTCATAATAAGCAAATACATGGTCTGCCGTGATGGCCTCGATCCGTCGCACGCCTGCTGCCACACCGGACTCGGAAATAATCTTGAATGCCTTGATGTCGGCGGTATTTGCTACATGGGTACCACCGCATAATTCCTTGGAGAAATCTCCCATGGATACAACGCGAACGCTCTCGCCGTACTTCTCACCAAACAGTGCCATGGCACCGGATTTTTTCGCTTCATCCACACTCATGACTTCTGTCACCACGGGGATCGCCTCAGAAATCTTGGCATTAACCAAATCCTCTACCTGATGCAGCTCCTCCGGCGTCATAGCTGAAAAATGGGAGAAGTCAAATCTGGTACGGTCTGCATCCTGATAAGAGCCTTTCTGCTCTACGTGTGTGCCCAGCACCTCGCGAAGGGCCTTCTGAAGCAGGTGGGTCGCAGAATGATTTTTGCAGATCTGGGCTCTGCGGGCAGTATCGATACTCAATGTCGCCTCATCACCGACTCTAATCATGCCCTTGGTGCAGACTCCTACATGACCGATGCGTCCGCCCTTCAGCTTAATGGTATCTGTAACACTAAACTCACCCTCTGAGGTGGTAATCACACCGGTATCACCGATCTGTCCGCCCATGGTGGCATAGAAAGGTGTCTCGTCTACGATCACCGTACCCTTGACGCCCTCAGTCAGTGCCTCTGCAAGCTCCGACTCAGTGGTCAGCACCGTAATCCTGGATACTGCCGTGGTCTTGTCATAGCCTACAAATGCAGAGGTAACCGAAGGATCGATCTCATCATAAACGGTGGCATCTGCACCCATGTAGTTGGTCTCCTTGCGGGCTGCACGTGCCTTTTCCTTCTGTTCCTTCATACAGGCATCAAAGCCGTCCTGATCTAATGTATAGCCCTTTTCCTCCAGGATCTCGGCCGTCAGATCTACCGGGAATCCGTAAGTATCGTACAGCTTGAATGCATTTTCGCCGGAGAGGGTCTTCTCTCCTGCTGCCTGCATCTGGCTCTCCATATCAGACAGGATCTTCAAGCCCTGATCGATGGTCTTGTTAAACTGCTCCTCTTCCTGGGTGAGCACCTTGAAAATAAAATCTTTTTTCTCTTCGAGCTCCGGATAACCATCCTTGCTCTCCCGGATCACGGTAGCAGCCAGATCCGCCATAAAGGTTCCCTGGATACCCAGCATCCGTCCGTGTCTTGCTGCACGGCGGATCAGTCGGCGCAGCACATAGCCCCGGCCTTCATTCGTAGGCATAACACCATCGGAAATCAGGAAAGTGGTGGAACGAATATGATCTGTGATCAGGCGGATGCTGACATCATCCAAAGCATCCTGCTGATAGGTCTTTCCGCAAAGGGTACAGATGTGGTCACGAATGGCCTTCATGGTATCGATATCAAAGACAGAATCCACATTCTGCATCACAACTGCCAGACGCTCCAGACCCATGCCTGTGTCGATATTTTTGTTTTCTAACTCCTCATAGCCGCCATGACCATCGCCATTGAACTGGGTAAATACATTGTTCCATACTTCCATGAACCGGTCACAGTCACAGCCTACCTTGCAGTCCGGGCTGCCGCAGCCATATTTTTCACCACGGTCATAATAGATCTCAGAACAGGGTCCGCAGGGTCCTGCGCCATGCTCCCAGAAGTTGTCGCACTCTCCGGTCACCGGATCACGATAAAAACGAGTGATACGCTCCGGGGCAACACCGATCTCCTTTGTCCAGATCTCAAAGGCCTCATCATCCTCTCCATAGATGGAAGGATAGAGTCTGTCCTCCTCCAGTCCCAATACCTTGGTCAAAAACTCCCAGGACCAGGCAATGGCCTCATGCTTAAAATAATCTCCAAATGAGAAATTGCCCAGCATCTCGAAAAAGGTCAGATGTCTGGCTGTCTTTCCTACATTCTCAATATCACCGGTACGCACACATTTCTGGCAGGTCGTCACACGTCTGCGGGGCGGAATCTCCTGACCGGTAAAATAAGGCTTTAAGGGCGCCATACCTGCATTGATCAAAAGCAGGCTGTTGTCGTTGTGGGGAACCAGGGAAAAGCTGTTCATTGCCAGATGTCCCTTGCTCTCGAAAAATTCCAGATACATTTTGCGCAGTTCATTTACGCCATAACTCTTTTTCACTGTGTTTCCTCCAGTCACACAAATATATTTTCAGGATGTAAAATCGTCAGTTCTCCTGCTGATTTTCAGCGGCAAGCTGTGCATCCTTGCGTTCCCGCAGCTTTTTTCCTGCAAACACACCGCCTACAGCGACTGCTGCCAGAATAATCATCTCTATCACATACTGTAAAAAGCTTCCCAGAATCGCTACCATCGATAAACCTCCTATGTTGTCTCTCGCGCCGCGGGGCCGGATCCTCCAGGCCACGCAGTCACGAATTATCGTTCTATAAACATGTCAAATTATAGACGATTTAAGACGGATTTTCAATATTTTTCGTATCTGTTCAGAACTACCTGAACAGATACGAGATTCGGCGATGCTGTCGCATTTAAAAATCGCCGAATC
>CAVITM010000056.1:0-12042 GCA_963645455.1 Moraxellaceae bacterium
AAAATCTGGTTATCATCACGGCTTGCGTATTTGCACCGGCGGTTGTATAATGAGCCCGTGTGGCGCGCTTCGCGCGCCGGAGTATAATTCAGAAGGAGAGAGAGCAATGAGCAAGGTAAGAACGAGATTTGCGCCCAGCCCCACCGGAAGAATGCATGTGGGCAACCTGCGGACTGCATTATATACGTATCTGATCGCAAAGCATGAGGGCGGCGATTTTATACTTCGAATAGAGGACACGGACCAGGAGCGTTTTTTTGAGGAAGCGCTGGACATTATTTACCGTACGCTGGACAAGACCGGACTGAAACATGACGAGGGACCGGACAAGGATGGCGGAGTTGGCCCTTATGTGCAGAGTGAGCGCTGCAAGAGCGGTCTGTACATGAAATATGCAAAGGAGCTCATCGAAAAAGGAGCTGCCTACTATTGTTTTTGTGACAAGGAGCGCATCGACTCTCTGCGCCGTACGGTAGCCGGCAAGGAGATCATGATGTATGACAAGCACTGTCTGCATCTGTCAAAGGAAGAAGTAGAGGCGAATCTGGCTGCCGGCAAGCCCTTTGTCATCCGTGCCAATATGCCTACCGAGGGCACTACCACCTTCCATGATGAGATCTACGGGGATATTTCCGCCCCCAATGAGGAGCTGGATGATATGATCCTGATCAAATCAGACGGATTCCCCACCTACAATTTTGCAAATGTGGTAGATGATCATCTTATGGGCATCACCCATGTCATCCGGGGCTGCGAGTATTTATCCTCTGCGCCCAAGTATACCATCCTCTACAAGGCCTTTGGCTGGGAAGAACCCAAGTATATCCACTGCCCGCTGATCGTCAATGAGGAGCATCAGAAGCTCTCCAAGCGAAGCGGCCACAGCTCCTATGAGGATCTGATCGAGCAGGGCTTTTTGTCCGAGGCTGTTGTAAACTATGTGGCACTGCTGGGCTGGAGCCCCAGTGACAACCGGGAGATTTTCACCCTGCCGGAGCTGGTGGAGGCCTTTGATTATCATCATATCAGCAAATCACCGGCTGTATTTGATATGGTCAAGCTCAAATGGATGAACGGCGAATATTTCAAGGCCATGGATGAGGATCGGTTCTACGAGATGGCCGAGCCTGTGATCCGTGAGGTCATCACAAAGGATTATGACCTGAAAAAGATCGCCCGCATGGTAAAGACCCGCATCGAGGTGCTGCCGGATATCAAAGAGCATATCGATTTCTTTGAGGCAGTGCCGGAGTACGATGTAGCCATGTATACCCATAAAAAAATGAAGACAAACGCCGAGACCTCTCTGGAGGTACTGCAGGATGTGCTTCCTTTATTAAAGGAGCAGACCGACTACAGCAATGACGCCCTGTATGCCATGCTCAGCGGTTATGTAGCTGAAAAAGGTGTGAAAAACGGCTATGTAATGTGGCCCATCCGTACCGCCCTTTCCGGAAAACAGATGACGCCGGGGGGTGCCACAGAGCTGATGGAGGTGCTGGGACGTGACGAGACCGTAGCCCGGATCGAGGCTGCTATCGAAAAGCTATCCCAGGCATAAAAAAAACGCTCTCTGAAAATACAAAAATAGTTGACAATTAAAAATAACGATGATATAATTACCCACGTTCGTGAGGCGAACATCGTTATTTGCGGGTGTAGTTCAATGGTAGAACACCAGCCTTCCAAGCTGGATACGTGGGTTCGATTCCCATCACCCGCTTTTTGCATACCCAAAATTCTATCGTGGAAGGGGAGCAAATCGTCACTGTTACAGCACCATCGAAATAGGAGAATATGTTATGGATTGGACAAGAAGAGAACTAAAAGGACGTGCAAAGATCAGCCTGAAGGCTAACTACTGGAAATCCGTGCTGGTTGCTTTTATACTGAGCATTATTACCGGCGGGATGACTTTTACCAGTACAGGAGATTCCCAGGAGGATTACAATTTTACAGCAGACGGTCTCGTTGACAGCCTCACCGGAAGAGTGTCTTCCCGGGCCATGGCCATCATCGGACTGGGACTGGCTATCATCGGAGTAGCAGCAGTGCTGGTTATTCTGGTTGAGATTTTTGTTTTAGCCCCTCTGGAGGTTGGCTGCAAAAAGTATTTCCTTGATGCCAGTGAGGGCAATGCGAACCTGTCTGACATGGGCTTCTGCTTCCGCAATGGATACATGAATGTGGTAGCAGCACAGTTTTTAACGAGCCTGTTCATTTTCCTCTGGTCACTGCTGCTGATCATTCCGGGTATTGTAAAGGCCTATTCTTACCGGATGATTCCCTATATTTTGGCAGAGAATCCGGAGATGAGCTTCACAGAAGCCAAGCAGCTCTCATGTGAGATGATGAATGGCCAGAAGTGGCGCACCTTTGTACTGGATCTGTCCTTTATTTTATGGGCGCTGCTGTCCATGATCACTCTGAATATCGTAGGTATTTTGTGGGTGGCACCTTATATGGAGTTTACGAATGCCGAGTTGTACCGGACACTTCGTCCCACAACACAGACCGTCTATACAGCAGGTGATTATACTACCGGCAGCAATGACACTTACGGAGACTACAATATCTAAAACAACGAAAACAAAGACAGTACAGACCCCGATGCCAGAACGGCCTCGGGGTTTGTTGTCATTAAAGAGGTTAAGGGAGGCAGGTACATGAAGGAAGTATCAAACTGCGACAGCTGTGTGAATTTTGTATATGATGATGAGGACGAGTGCTACGTCTGTGACATGAATCTCGATGAGGACGATATGGTGCGTTTCCTGACGGGAACCTTTGACAACTGCCCCTATTATCAGCTGGACAACGAGTATCTGGTCGTGCGGCATCAGATGTAGAGAAAGCGCCGCCTTGCGTTGACTTTCACCTGATTTTCGTATAAACTGATTGTGGCTAAGTGGGTGATTTTAGCCGGTAGCAATTGGACTAGATTTTTAGGAGGAATCATGAAAAATAAACGAATCATGTTCGCAGCAGGTATGGCACTGGCTGCGGTTTTGGCGTATATGCCCGTGGAGCAGGTCTACGCATTGCCTCAGAATACCACGACGACGGTGACAGACGCAGCCATAGACACAACGACAGAGACCCAAGGTTATACGGATGTACCGGTGCTGCAGACCCTAGCTTCCACATATAATTCCGTGACCATTAGCTGGACACCGGTGGAGGGTGCCACGAAGTACAAGCTGCAGGTCGGTACCAATAAAAAAGAGCTGAAGACTGTCGCTACCATCAAGACAGGCAAGACCCTTCGGCGTACGGTGAAAAACCTTTACAGTGCGAAAAAATATTATTTTCGTGTGATCGCCACCTGTCCGGGCAGTGACGCAAAGACCAGCGAGTGGTTTGTGGTAAAGCCCATGGTGGCTCAGCCGGATGGGATTGCCCTGGAGGATCTGGGCTTTGGCTCCGTACGGCTCTCCTGGGATGCATTAGAGGGCGCGGATGAATACCGGGTATACCGCAGCCTGACAGAGGTAGGCGGATATACGCGGATTGCGACGATCAGCGAGACGGCATATACAGATACCGTGACGACAGGTCAGACCTACTATTATAAGGTGGTTGGCGTGCGGATCAATCCCAGCGGCAAAAAGGTGCGGGGCGTTGTATCGGATGCCCAGGTGATCGAGGTGGCCACCGATGTGCCCCAGATGACATCCTCGAAGTCCACCGCCTCCAGTACTACCATTCACTGGAGCAGCGTGGAGGGAGCAGAGGAATATGCCATCTACCGCAGCAGCAAAAAGAACAGCGGCTACAAAAAGATAGCTTCCGTGACGAATACCTGGTGGAGCGATACCAGCGTCGAGACAGGCACCAGATATTATTACAAGGTGGCAGCAGGACATACCGTGTCAGGAAAGATGAAGTATGGGACCCGTTCTGCGGCACTTGTCCTATGGACCGCACCGGCTGCTGTGCAGGATCTTACCGCAAAGCAGTCTGCAGGCGGCATCAAGCTGAGCTGGAGCGCCGCAAAGGGTGCAAAAAGCTACAAGATTTACCGTTCCGCGGATGCAGGCGCTTCTTACACAGTGATCCAGACGGACGTGACAAACACGACTTATACGGACGCTGATATTAGTGCAGGAGCAGATTATGTCTATTATGTAGTGGCAGCGCGTGATACCCTCACCAGCGCAAAGAGTGCTACGGCTTCTGCCCATATTGAAACGATTTCATTGAATACCCGCACCCTGATTTTAGGGCCGGGCGTGACAGGTGTGATCACGGAGACCAGCTCTCTGCCCGGTGAAGTCACCTATGCCAGTGCCAATAAGTCTATCGCTACGGTAGATGCTTCCGGGACCGTCACAGGCGTAGCTCCCGGCAAGACCACCATCCATGTGCGGGTGGGCGTTGTCAGCGCGGATGTGACAGTGACCGTCACGACTTGTCAGGTCAACGGCATCGATGTATCCAAGTGGCAGGGGGCCATTGACTGGGAGACGGTGAAGGCCAGCGGCGTTAAGTTTGCCATGATTCGCCTGGCACACGGAACAAGCAAGGACATTCAGTTTGAAAATTATTATGCAGGTGCCACTGCCCAGGATATTCCGGTGGGCATCTACTGCTATACGGCTGCCACCTCTGTAGCATCCGGCAAAAAGGAGGCCCAGAACCTTCTGGATATGTTGGATGGCAAGGATTTAGACTATCCCATCGCCCTGGATCTGGAGGATAACACACAGCTGACCAGCATGAACAAGGAGCAGCGCACCAAGCTGGTGATCGCCTACAAAAATATTATCGAGAATGCGGGCTATGAGTTCGTTTTGTATGCAAACTTAAACTGGCTGAACAACTACATCGACCAGTCAGTGTTAGAGGAAAATGATGTGGATATCTGGATCGCGCGCTATTGCAGCCAGAGCCTGGGACATCGCTATACCGGCGGCGGAAATGTGCTGATGTGGCAGTATTCCAGCACCGGTCAGATCGATGGCATTCTGGATGCCTACGGCAGATATATCAATGTAGATTTGGATGTATACTATGGAGATTACTGATGGAGCAGCCGATCGGCCCATCGGCGTATTTGATTCGGGTGTAGGCGGCATCACGGTGCTGCGTGAGCTGCTGCGTGTGATGCCCAACGAAAATTATATTTATCTGGGAGATTCCCTCCATGCGCCCTACGGAACCAAGCCCTTAGAGCTGGTGCGAAAGCTTTCCTTTGCCAACGCCGAGGCGCTGCTGGATCAGGGTGCAAAGGGACTGGTGGTGGCATGCAATACAGCTACCAGCGCAGCCGTGCGGCTCATGCGAAGCACTTATCCTACGCTTCCCATCGTAGGCATCGAGCCTGCATTGAAGCCGGCGGCACTGCAAAAGAACCATCCCCATGTGCTGGTGATGGCCACACCTATGACCGTGACCCAGGGGAAATTTTTAGCTCTCATGGATCGCTTTAAGGATCAGGCCACCATAGATCCGCTGGCCTGTCCGGGACTTATGGAATTTATCGAGGCGGGGGATCTGGAGAGCCAGCAGCTGCGGGAGTTTTTGCAGGAGCTGCTGGCGCCCTATCTGGATGGAGATCTGGATTCAGTGGTACTGGGCTGTACCCATTATCCCTTCGTAAAAGGGGTGATTCAGCAGATCGTAGGGGAAAATGTGACCATCTTTGACGGTGGAGCCGGAACGGCCCGGGAGATGCGGCGCAGACTTGCTGAGGCCGGACTGCTGACCCATAGAAATACCCCTGGTAGGGTAAAATTTGAAAACACAAGAGAGACGGCAGAAGAGCTGCAGCTGTGTGAGCGGTTGCTGCATATCCAGCTGTAAGGCTCATAGATCTGTCTGCAAACAGCTGAAAAGGCGGTGAGATATCCATGAAAAAAATAACGATAAAACGATGGATTGCCGGCTGCATGATTGCAGCACTATTGGTGACGATGGTTCCCCAGACGGGAGTGGAAGCCTCTGAGCAGACCAGCGAGACGGCTTCAGATGAACAGCTGCCTACTGGCGGAGCGTTTGCTTTTACAGAGGCTCAGATTGTAGGTACACTGACCGACCAGGCAGCCTCATCCAAGACGGGAGGCGCCAGCCTGCAAAGTATCCGCAGTAATCTGGCGGTTTATGACTGGGACTGTTATAGTAATGACTATTATTACAGCAAGCTTTCTGATGCGGAGCGGGAGTTGTATGAGCGTATGGATGCCGCCTGCGGCCAGCTGCTGACATCTTCTGTATCGGCGGAGCAGTATGAGATTAATCGGAACGGCACCAATCTGACTGTCTATGGGACGAAAACCATTGATACGGAGGGATTGAGCGACGATCAGATCTCGAAAGTCTACGAGATCTTTGTCTATGCCAATCCCCAGTATTATTTTGTATCTAACAACCGCTATGTAGGCGATGGTACACTCTCACTTGGTGTCTATGATATTTTTGCAGACGGAAGCGCCAGAGCATCTGCCACGGCCAAGGTGGAGCGAGCCCTGCAGTCCATGTGCAGTCAGATCGATAGCTCCGGTACGGTGTATGAGACAGAGCTTCAGATCCATGCACTGCTTTGCGAGAGATTGAGCTATAATAATGCGGCGGATGAAGCGGATATTTCTGATCCCTACTACTCCCAGACCATCTACGGCGCCCTGACAACCGGCAGAACCGTATGTGCCGGCTATGCAAAGCTCTATGAGCTTTTGTGCAATTATTTTGGCATCGACTGCATCGCGGTGACCAGCAGCAGTCATGCATGGAATCTGGTGCGCTACGGCAGTGCCTGGTATGTGGTGGACATCACCTGGGATGCTTCCAGCAAAGACCGGATGATGTATTTTCATCTGTCCGATGCCCAGATGAATAAAAAGGATCAAAAAAGTGCGCATATTCAAAAGTCCTTCTACTACGGCATTAGGCCCGGCGCGGGATATGAATTTTCCGATGGGCAGAAAACTCTCTACGGGCTGGCGCAGCCGGAGATTTCGGTGGAAGCTACGGCAGAGGGCGTGACCATCACCATGGAGGCTTCGACCGGATCTGTATACTATACGCTGGATGGCAGCACCCCAGATACGGGCGATCTCTACAGCGAGCCTATCGAGCTGGATACGGCGGGCGATTATGTTCTGACTGCCGTGACGCTGCAGAGCGGCTATCTGGCCAGCGCCTATGAGATCATTCCGGTGCGGGTGGCAGATGGCTCGGTGACGATTTCCACATTGAAAAATAAAAAGACCAGACAGCTGCGGGTGACGGTGAAAAAATCGGCTGGGCTGGATGGCTACGAGCTGAGCTATGCGTCCAAGCGTAATTTCAGCAATCAAAAGTGTGCGAAGCTTTCCTCCACTGCAGTCCGGATCAAAAAGCTGGTGAAGGGCCGCACCTATTACGTTCGTGTGCGGGGCTATCGCATCGATGCATACGGCAATTATTACTACACACCTTATTCCGCCACAAAGAAAATTAAAGTCGTAAGGTAATGGACGAATGGCAGTTACTTGAAAAGGAACAGCAACATGCGTAGGACGGATCTTTTTGCTTTTACAAAAAACGGGTGCCAGACGGCGGAGCGGATCCTTCAGGCCTTGGGGCAGCAGGGTATTTCGGTTCATTCACATGTGCCGGAGCGTCTGGCAGACGAACAATTTCCAGGATTTCAGGATTTGATGCAGACGGTAGGAGCGGTCTTTGCTGATACGGATGCATTGATTTTTGTGGGAGCGACAGGCATTGCAGTGCGTGCCATTGCGCCTTACATCAAGGATAAACTGGCCGATCCGGCAGTGCTGGTGGTGGATGAGACGGCACATTTTCTGATTCCGGTTCTTAGCGGCCATGCAGGAGGCGCCAATGACCTGGCGAGACATCTGGCGGAGGCACTGGACGCAGTAGCCGTCATCACCACGGCCACAGACCTGCAGGATCAGTTTTCTGTGGATACCTTTGCTAGGCAGCAGCATTTAAGGATTGTAGAAAAGGACGAGATCAAGCATCTGTCCGGTGCTTTGCTCTCTGGGGAGCCCATTGGCGCACTCACCCCCCAGAACGGCTTTGTCATCTCGCCCCATCCGGTGGGGCATCCTTTTTCCCATACGCTGCATCTTGTGCCCCAGGATCTGGTGCTGGGCATGGGCTGCCGCAAAGGCATACCGCTGGAAGGGCTAAAGGAATTTGTGGAGGAGTGTTTCAGTGAGCAGGGACTGTCCCTTTACCGGATTCGTGCCGTGGCTTCCATTGATCAGAAGGCGGAGGAGCCCGGGTTAAAGGCACTGTCGAAGGATCTGGGCGTACCTTTTTTTACCTATTCAGCAGAGGAACTGCTGGAGCAGCAGGGAACCTTTGCAGGATCTGATTTTGTAAAACAGACCGTGGGTGTGGATAATGTGTGTGAACGGAGCGCGCTGTGCGCGGCTATAAAGGAAGGGTGGCTGCCCGAGAGGAGCCGCTTTGATCATTTTGTACGACTGAAAAAACAGGCCCGGGACGGCATGACACTGGCCGTTGTTGGATTGTGTGAAAATAATTTGTAACCATATAAAAAAAGCTGTGTCTCTATAGATGAACAGGCATCCGGAGAGACGCGGCCGGAAAGATATTTTCGCGTAAGAAAGGAAACTATCATGGAAGAGAAGAAGGAAGTAATGAAGCAGCAGACAGCAGAACAGGCACAAAACCCCTCAGAAGCGCCCGCAAAGCAGTCGGCTGCAAAGAAAAACGGGCTGGCCAGACATATTGCATTTGTTTTGGTAGCAGTTCTTTTGGTAGGCGGCGTAGGAACATCCATCGGCATGAATGCCTGGATGATGAGTACCCAGGCTTCCCAGAACGCAAAGGTGAGTCAGTATATTGATGATGAGCGTGCGCGTCAGGCGGAAGATGCCAAGCAGGAGAGCTCCTATCAGGAAGATGGCTACAAGGTCATGGACCAGTACGAGATCCGGAGTACCACGGATATCTCCGATGCCTATTTAAATGGTGACCCTTCCGGACTCAGTGATGAGGACAAGGAAACCTATGACATGGCTGTGGCAGTCATTGATGAAGTGATTGAGGACGGCATGAGTGACTATGAAAAGGAGCTGGCCATCTACGACTGGATGGTGGACAACATCGGTCAGGGCAGCGGCTATACCATCACCATGCCGGGTGAGAATACACAGGCCTACACACCCCATGATGTATTGAAGAGCAAGGCAGCAGTCTGTGTCGGTTATGCCACTACCTTCCGCCTCCTTTGCAATATGGAAGGCATGGAGGTACATATTGTACACAACGATTATCATTCCTGGGATATGGTCAAGCTGGATGACGGCGAATGGTATCAGGTGGATATCTATTCCGATGTCAGCGGCGCAAGATACTGCAATTTTAACATGACAGACGAGCAGGCCCGCACCGGACATGACTGGGATGACTCCGCACTGCCGGAGGCAAAGGGCACGAAATATTCCTATGCCGTTCAGAATGCCAAGGAGGTCAAGGATCTCTTTGAGATTCCAAAGAAAGTACGCGCGGTCGCCAAGCCTGGCAAGAACTCAAGTCTGTATTATAAATTCAAAAATAAGCTCACGGATGCAGATCTGGCTCTGGCAGACCAGATGGTGCAGCTGATGCAGCAGGCGATCTACAGCGTGCAGGGCGGAGAAAACATGAGTATCAATGCCGCCTGGGTCGATGATGGAGAGGACAGTTACATCCTGGCGATCTATGTCTATGATTACTCCGGTACAAGCACTTCTTCACTGGAAGATGCGGATGCTTCCCAGGTGACCGAGATGACCAACAAGGTCAATGAGGCCTTTGACAGTGCTGTGACGGATCCTAATGAGAGCGATGGAGATGCCACCGTGTATCTGGAGGGAGACGAGGATACAGATATGACGACCGATGTTATGATGCCGGAGGAGACGGCGGCTGAGTCGGACGGATCGGCTGCCGGGTATGCGGCTGAATAACGCAGAAAAATGGAGAATTGTGAGATGAAGCTTTTAAAAAAGCAAACAAAAAATGTGCTGCTTGGCGGCCTGCTTCTTGTGATGAGTATGGTACTGATGACCGGTTGCGGCAGCGATGCAGCACAGGATTCGGCAGATACACAGGAATCCCTGGATCTGCAGGCGCTGTGTGCGGATATGATTGCAGCAGATACGACGCTTCCTGAGATGGTGACGGTGACGGATGCAGATGACCAGGCAGAGCTGAATTTTGGATCTTTTTCGGATTTTGATTATGATCGGGTGGCATCTTATATCTATGCCTATGCAAAGGATGGCGGTGTGCAGGAGGTTGTGATCGTGGAGTTAAAGGACGCAGGGGATGCGGCCGCACTCATGAATACCATGCAGGATCATCTGACGGATCGCCGCGGAACATTAGAGTCCTATGCACCGGATCAGGTCACGCTGGTGGATCATGCGGTGATCAAGCAAAAGGGACGCTATGTGACCATGATCATTTCGCCCAAGAGCGGACTGATGCAGCAGGTCTTTGATGCGGCCTGAGAGGAGCGATTGCCTCGGCCGGAGCATTCCCTGACTGGGGAAAAAATTTGAGGTAGGGAACGATGGTATTCAGCAGCATATTTTTCTTATGTGTATTTTTACCGATCGTAGTCGTGATTTATTATGTATTGCCGAGGCAGCTGCGCAATCTGTGGCTGCTTCTGGCAAGTCTTTTTTTCTATGCATGGGGGGAACCGCGTTATATTCTCATCATGCTTTTTTCTACGGTCTTTGATTATGTCAACGGAATCGCGATTGATCATGCCACAAAGCGCGGGAAACACGATACCTGGGGCCGTGTGGTGCTGGCAGTGTCAGTCGTGGGCAACCTGGGTATTTTGGGCTTTTTTAAGTATACGGACTTTTTGCTGGAGAGTGTCAATCACTTTGCCGGTACGAGCCTGGAGCTGTTGAATCTGGCACTTCCCATCGGCATTTCCTTCTATACATTCCAAACCATGTCGTATACAATAGATGTATACAGAGGAGAGGTTCAGGCGCAGAAAAATATCATTTCTTTTGGTATGTATGTGTGCCTGTTTCCACAGCTGATCGCGGGACCCATCGTGCGCTATCAGGATGTGGCCAGAGAGGTGGATGTCCGTAAGGAAACGATTGGGGATATGACCCACGGCATGCAGCGTTTTTTGCTGGGACTGGGCAAAAAGGTACTGCTGGCCAATCAGATCGGCGTGGTCTGGGACTATATTTCCGGCCTTGGCAGTGCTGATATGAGTACGGGGCTGGCATGGCTTGGAGCCTTGGCCTATACCTTCCAGATATATTTTGATTTTTCCGGTTATTCGGATATGGCCATCGGGTTGGGTGAGTTGTTCGGTTTCCATTTTCCGGAGAACTTTGATCACCCTTACGAGTCGGCCAGTGTCACTCAGTTCTGGCGCAGATGGCACATGACGCTGGGCACCTGGTTTAGGGAGTATCTCTACATCCCTCTCGGCGGCAATCGTCACGGCTGCGCACGTCAGATCCTAAACCTTCTGATCGTGTGGTTTCTCACCGGTCTGTGGCATGGTGCCGGCTGGAATTTTATTTTCTGGGGCTTATACTATTTTGTACTTCTTGTGCTGGAAAAGCTGGTGCTGCTGCGGTTGGCGCCGCGGATTCCCGTCTGGCTGCAGCATGTATATACGATGTTTTTTGTGATCGTGGGCTGGGTGATCTTTGCCTGCGATGATATGGCGCTGCTTGGCAGCTATTTCAAGGCGCTCTTTGGAGTGGGAGTGCCGCTGTGGAATTCGCTGGCTACCTACGAGTGGGAGATACTGGTGCCGTTTCTGGTGGTGCTCGTCCTGGGGGCTACCACGATCCCGGTACGTCTCGCAAAGCGGTTCATCAAGCCGCAGCACCGCAGTGCGTTGCTGATGGTTTATTCGGTGCCGCTGCTGTTGCTGTCGCTGGCGTTTCTGGTGAGTGGCAGCTATAATCCGTTTTTGTATTTTCGGTTCTAGCGGCAGTTGTGTGGGGTATGTGGCTGTATACGCAGCTTCCGTGAAGTCACACCTGTTTTTGCTTCGTTGCGCATCAGAGCATTCCGATGAGCCTCAGC
>CAVITM010000057.1:0-11995 GCA_963645455.1 Moraxellaceae bacterium
GGGATTCTCGCCAAATAAAATTTCAAAATCAGTCTTTGAAATGCAAGCATTCCACGCCTGATTTATGAAATTTTGCTTGGCTCTGAATAGTTATTCAAAAACAATGCCTGCCTGAAAATGCCCCATATGGGGCGGCTGCAGTTTACCTGCAGCCATTTAATAAATTGGGGGGTATAATGAAAAAGATTATCTGTAACCGATTTGCGTATCGTCCTCTCTGACGACGCTGTGTTCCTTGATGTAATCGATGATCTCATCAAGGGTTGTAAAGGCCAGTCCGACATAGCTGTCGGCCGCACCATAATAGATTGCGATTTTTCCGCTCTGGGAATCATGAATTGTGGCGCAGGGGAAGCATACATTCGGTACAAAGCCCCGCTCCTCGTACCACTCCTGAGGTGTCAGCAGGAAATTCTCACAGCGGTACAACACCTTGGAGGGCTCATTCAGATCCAGAATGGCTCCGCCGATGGAATATACATAGCCGTTGCATGTTCCGCTGACGCCATGATAAAACAGCAGCCAGCCTTCACTGGTCTCAATGGGGGCTGCTCCGCCACCGATTTTCAAGGACTCCCACCACTCAGATGACTTGCCCATCACATGGCGGTGCTTGCCCCAATAGACAAGATCCGGGCTTTCGCTGACGAAAATATCACCAAAGGGCGTATGTCCGCTGTCTGAAGGTCTTGAGAGCAGCATGAAATTGCCGTTGATCTTTCGCGGGAATAAAACCGCATTGCGGTTAAAAGGCAGGAAAGGATTTTCCACCCGCACAAAGGTCTTGAAATCTGTGGTCTTTGCCATGCCGATGGATGCTCCGTAAAAATCCTGACACCACATGACATAATAGGTATCCTCCACCTTCACGAGGCGGGGATCATATGCATAGAGCGGCATAAAGGGATCTCCTTTTTCATCCACAAACAAGATCCGCTGGCTTTCAAATTCCCAGTGAATGCCATCTGCACTTCTTCCAAGATAAATATAAGGAATGCCATTGGTCTGCTCCCCACGGAAGACACCGATAAAGGCTCCCTCATAAGGGATCACGGCACTGTTAAAGATCCGCGCCACGCCCTCGATGGGATTTCTTCCGATAATGGGATTTTCCCGGTAGCGCCAGACCGGCGCACCTTTGCAATCATCCGGCTTTTCCTGCCACGGTACATTCGCTACCGCAGGCGCATACATACTATATTTTGCCATTGATTGTTCCTCCGTTACTCATTTTTTAAAATTTCCATGTTTTTTCGAATCAGCTGGCAGCGCTGTGCAACGCATTTCACCGAGCGAAGGGGATCAGACGGTGTCTCAAACACATAATCTACCAGGCGATCGATCGTGGTGGTGGCCACATGCATTCTTGTATCTGAGGCTGCATAGTAGATGTATACCTCGCCGTTATCCCGGGCAATGGCTCCGTTTGTAAAGACAACATTGGATACATCTCCCACGCGCTCTCCCTCTCTCGGCCCGATCAAAAGGCCGGAGGGTTCTGCGATCACACGGGAGGGATCATCCAACGCCGTTGCAAAAGCATAGATGACGTAGCGCAGTCCCGCAGCCGTATTTCGTACTCCGTGAGCGATATGAATCCAGCCCCGGTCTGTCTTGATAGGGGTGGCGCCGGCGCCGTTTTTTGCCTCTGTGATGGTATGATACCTGCGGATGGAGGTCATTTTTTCCTCATCGATCACGGCATGGGTGATATCCTCACACAGCCCGAAACCGATGCCTCCGCCGCTGCCGGTCTCGATAAAATCATCCATAGGTCTCGTATAAAAGGCATATTTGCCATCCACAAACTCCGGATGCAGCACCACATTCCGCTGTTGGGGAGAGCGGAGCGTTTTCAGATTGGGCAGACGCTCCCAATTTTTCAGATCCTTTGTCCGCACGATGCCTGCTGCTGCCACTGCCGCAGACAGATCCGCCACAGAGGTATCCTTGCTCTCTGAGCAGAACACGCCGTAGATATAGCCATCCTCATGTTTTGTCAGGCGCATATCGTAGACATTGGTTTCCTCCGGATAGAGATCTTCCAGCAGGATGGGCTCACCCACAAAGCGAAAACCATCAATGCCGCTGGTACTCTCCGCTACTCCGAAAAAGGATTTGCGGTCATTTCCCTCGATCCGGGCAACGAGATAAAATTTACCATCCAATTCGATGGCGCCGGAATTCATGACTGCATTCACTCCCAGACGCTCCATAAAGAAGGGATTGGTCTGAGGATCCAAGTCATAGCGCCAGGTAAGGGGAATATGCTCTCTGGTCAGCACCGGATATTTGTAGCGATCGTAAATGCCGTTGTAAAAATCCGTTTTTTCATTTTTCCGATTCAAAAGCTGCTCCTGCTTTTGAAGCTCTTCGTAATATCTGCTATGTAACATCAATATTTCTCCTTATTACCTCAAAACACATTCTGCCGTTGTGGTACGGACATTTCCACGCCTCCACGATGGGACGGTTTTCCACCGGTCTGCCATCCTCGTAGGTCTCCCAGAACCATTCCGATCCCTCTCTGTGATCGATCAGAAATTCCTTGATAAAATCCCACTGAGCCTTTGCAGCTCTCAAATAATCTTCCCGCTCTGGATGGCGCTCATAACCGTTTAAAAATCCAACGACTGTCTCCGCCTGTACCCACCAGATGCGATGGGTATCTACCACTCCCTTTTCGCATTCATTGGCCAGCGACCGGCCGTCAAAGGCCTCCTTTAAAATCTGGTCCGTCAATGCGTCAATGATGGGATCTATTTTTTTGCGAACGGCAGTATCTCCCAGCACATCCAGCCCCCGGCTTAACAGCCAGGCCGTCTCAATATCATGTCCATAGGAATGCAGATCGATCAGGCTGTGATAGTCTGCATCGAAGAACACCTCCAGCCGGCGCAGTGTCGGGTTGTAGATTTTTTCTGCAAAAAGGGAGAAAATCCAGCGCAGCCGATCTCCCACTGCCTCATCACCTGTCACACGATACAGTTCCGTATAAGCCTCAAACACATGCAGCAGCGTATTCATCGTCCGCTGTGCCAGCACGCCATTTTCTGAAAGCTTGTCATTTTCCACCGGTGCAAAGGTCCGGTCAAAGGCCTCTAAATATCCTTCGCTGTCCCTGCAGTGGGTCTCCACCGTAATGAAGAGCTCCTTTGCCAGTGCCAGCGCCTCCTCATCCCCGGACGCCTCATAGTAAGACGCCAGGGCATAGATGGAGAAGGCCTGATTATAGGTATGCTTTGTCGTATCCGCCGGTACAGCGTCATAGTTCAGCGACCAGAACACTCCTCCATACTCACGATCAATACAGTGATCCCGCAAAAAGTGGTAGCCATGGCGTGCCTCATCTAACAGGCTCTCATCCCCCAGCAGCGTATATGCATTTGCAAAAAACCAAGTAATGCGGCTGTTTAGAATGCAGCCCTTCACTGCCTTTGGATCAAGCCTCAGTTCCTGATCCATATAGCCATAGTAGCCGCCGTAGCTATCGTCCCGCAGAGACTTCCAAAACGGTATGAGTCCTTCTGTCAGCTCTTTTTTTACTTCAGCTGTCATATTCATCGCTTTACACCCTCTTTGTTTTTTAGCCCTTTACAGCTCCTGCCGTGATGCCGCTGTAGATCTGCTTCTGGCAGGCGATAAAGATAATCAGTGCCGGCAGCAGGGAAATAATAACACCTGCGCAGATCATGTTGTATTTGTTGCCCAGCGGTCCGGTAAAGGTATACAGGGAAAGTGCCACTGTCTTCAGCTCACTCTTCTGCAGATACAGGCTGGCTGCGTAATATTCGTTGTAGGTAGACACGCCCTTTAAGATCAGGCTGGTCACGATGGCAGGCTTCAACAGCGGAAGAATAATCTGCCAGTAAATCGTAAAATAAGATGCGCCATCGATGATCGCTGATTCATCCAGTGAATTCGGAATATTTTCCATAAACTGAATGAAAATATAGATGGATATAATATCTGTTCCCATCATCATGATGATGTAACCATACAGATGATTAATAAAGCCTAAGGACTGCATGATATTGTAGACAGATACCTGCATGGCAACACCCGGAAGCAGGCTGGCGAATAAAAACAGTGCACGGATCAGGCCGTTGCCGGGAAATTTAAACCGGTTCAATACATAGGCCAGCTGTGTTCCGATGATGATGGCACCCAGCAGTACAAATACCAGCACGATGGCAGAATTCAAAAATGCACGTCCCATGTTTGCTGTCTGGAAGGCATCGATGAAGTTGGAGAACTGCCATTTAGTGGGCAGCTGCATCACATTGGTGGATGCATACTCCTCATCACTCTTAAACGCCGTGATGACGCAGGATGCCAGGGGCAGCAGTGCTACGATGGAGAAAAATATCAAAGAGATATATTTGATAACGACCCAAAGGCCGGATCCAAAGGTTATTTTCTTTTTCATCTTTTCCTACCCCCTTGCTGCCTTTGCTTTTCCAAAATGCTTTTCTTTCTTCCTTACCTCTTCATCCTCATAGGAATTGCGGAATACGTACTTGAAAAACAGCTTCTGCAAAATCGTTGCTGCAAAAATGATGAGCAGCAGTACCACTGCCATTGCAGATGCCAAACCAACCTTCTGACTGACATGGGCGATCTCATTCATGATTACGAAATAGGTACCCGTTCCGTTTGCACCGCTGGTGATAACATAAGGCGGCTCGAAGGCACTTAAGGAACCTGTGATGGACATGATCACATTTAAGGTGACGATGGTTTTGATGCTGGGCAGAATAATGTAGAAGAACTGCTGCAGCTTCGTGGCACCATCCAGATCCGCTGCTTCATACATTTCCTTGTCCACAGACATGATGGCTCCGATGAAGAGCACCATTTCCTGTCCAAAATAGCGCCAGACAGAGGTAGCCACCAGAGATATATTGTTAATCCGCTGATCTTTCAACCAGTAAGGAAGATTATCCAGACTAAATCCACACCACTGTAATACTGTGTCAAATACAAAGCCTCTGGTATAGAAAAATTTGAAAATAAAACCGATGGCGATACCGCTGATCAGGTAAGGGAAAAACATCAGAGCTTTGAAGATTCCGCTTCCCTTTACCTTAAAGCTTAAAATCGTCGCCAGATAAAGTGCAATGGCCAGCTGCACCAGCGCACCTATGATGTAATAGCCGGAGAGCTTCAGGGCAGAAAAGCAATCTTTCCGCTTGAATACATCAATATAATTGGCCAACCCAACAAACTGACGTTTCTCCACCGGCGTGGAATATTTCATTTTGTAAAAACTAAACTGAACCATCTGTCCAAAGGGCAGATAGGTAAATATAAACAACAGCAAAAGGGGAATGATCATAAACGCAAGAATAATGATCGTCTGCTGACCCTTTCTGCTTTTTGCCCATTTTTTGAAGCTAAATGCCTGCCTTTCCATATAGATCCCTCCTCGTTTCAGGATTAGGTACATCCCCGGTGTTCCACCACCGGGGATGTACGCCCCGCAATACAGATCTTTTTTACCAGATCTCTACGCCGTTTGCCTCCTGTGCATCAGACCAACGTGCGTTCCAGTCTGCGATGATGTCGTCATAGCTCTCATCACCATTTGCAGCATGCTCGATAAGCTCCTGAACCTTCAGGTCGCCGCCGTTATTGAAGTTCAGCTCAGAATCTGCATTCAATGTATTTAACAGATCCTCTTCGCCTTCAATTGCAGGATCATTGGATATCAGCTCGATGCCGTCAAATGCATCGTAAAGCTCCGGCCAGTTGTCATCATCTAAAGCGATAGGCACACCGCTCTCGTTATAAGAGAATCCGGACTCCTCGGTCATCCACTTTACAAAGATGATGGATGCCTGCTTCTGGGTATCATCAATATCTGCGTTGATTCCGAAGCTGTAGTCAGGACCTGAAGATGCATACTGCTTGCCATCTACAGTGATAGGGAATGCCATGTAGCCGATATCGTCGCCGTTGTCTCCTGCATCACGCATCTGTGAATATGCCCAGGAACCAAGTACCATACATCCGATCTGACCATTGTTGATCATGCCCTTGCAGCCTTCCCAGTCAGTGGTTGTATAATCATCCTCGGTCAGGCCGTCTGCAACTGCATCGTAAAGGATCTTGTATACGTTGTATGCGCCGGTTCCATCGCCGGGATCAGAGAAAGGATTGCTGGTATGTACCATCTTCTGGTTGAAGAAGGTAGAATCTCCGGTTGCGCTGCCGCCGATGTATGCATCCCATGCACCCATGGTCCAGCCAGCTGCATAGTTGGTATAGAGGGGAATGATGTCGCTGTTTGAATCCTTGATGGCCTGCAAAGCTGCTAAGAACTCCTCGGGAGTCGTAGGAAGCTCGGTAATGCCTGCATCTTCAAATACCTTTTTATTGTAAACAATACCCTGTGCGGTTCCGGTAGATGCAACGCCGTATACTTCTCCGTCATATGCCTGCTCACTGGCGAAACGCACCTGCTCGCTCATGGTATCCACATCGCCATAGGACATGAAGTAAGAGCTAAGGTCTCCCTTGTCTACTGCGGGGATCATCATGATATCGCCCCAGTCGCCGCCCTGCAGACGAAGCAGTGCGCTGTCAGCGTAATTGGTATCTGTAGATACTTCAACGGTGATATTGGGATACATCTCGTTGAAAGCTGCTACATACTCATCCCAGGTGGTTCCTGTGTAGTCATCGCTGTCCAGATCTGTACGGTTGTTAAATAATGTAATGGTTGCGGTCAGATCCGTGCAATCCTCACCCAGCTTTAAATCTGCATAGGAGATCAAGCCTCCATCTGCCTCGCCGGAATCAGTTGCGCTGTCCGTGCTATCAGACGCATCGTCTGTGGAAGTATCCGTAGCAGATGATCCGCAGGCTGCCAGTGAAGCTGCCATGGTCGCTGCCAGGACGAGTGCTAAGAACTTTTTCATCTTCATGTGTTCATCCTCCTTAAATTGTTTCATTGGTTTTTGTTTTAGTTACTTCCCATAACTTAATTTTATTATACACAATAGATTAAATTAGTCATCTACTATTCTTGCGTTTAATCATTCATTTTTGTTGTGTCTATAATTTTTGTTTGTTTTCTATAATTTTATGGCGTCTGTTTTGTGCTTTTTGTACATAGAAATCTTAGAGAAAATCACTTAAAATTTAGTTAAACTTATTTTTTAGCTTATTTTTTTACTTTTATAAGGCATACTAATAGAGGTGATTGTATGGATTTTGCAGAGATTTATCAGGCTTCCGTTACTATAAAGAAAACCACCGGTCTGGATGATGACCCTTTTCTTTTAATACCAAATCTGTATTCCTATGAGAGGCTCTCCGAAGAAGGTCAGCTGCCCCAGGATATGCTGCGGCTCTACGCAGGGGGACAGCTGTTTTTTGATGATCTTTGCGTTCTTTCCTTTCAGCCCATGGATACCGCATTGCTGCTCTATACCACCTCCGGCAGCGGCGCTCTCACCTGTCACGGACAGACCGTTTTCCTGGGCGAGGGGCAGCTTTTGTTTTTTGACTGCAATCAAAACTTTTCCTTGCAGGGATCGATTCTGCCCTGGTCCTTTCAGATCTATTTTCTCGGTGGCGGGGCGCTTTCCTTTTTTTGTAAACAGGCAGGTGCTTATGATGCACCCCAGCTGACATTGTCCGAATTTTCCACCCAGCGCAGGGAACTTCAGGGGCTCCTTGGCGTTCCTACCGAGGTTACACTGACTGCACTGATTCAAATGCAGGCTCATCTCAATCAGATCCTAAGCACCTTTTGCCTGTCCCTGCTGCCGGAAGCTGCACCTGCAAAAAGCACGCTGCCCTCCTATCTGACAGAGCTAAAGGACTGGCTGGATCACCACTATATGGAGCCTTTTTCCCTGGAGCAGCTGGAAGAGCGGCTGTGTATCAGCAAATATCGGCTGTGCCGGGAATTTTCTGCCCAGTTTGGGCAGCCGCCGCTGCGATACTTGAACTTACAGCGGCTTTCAGCGGCAAAAAAAATGCTGCTGGTCTCTGAACTAAATATTCAGACCATCAGCAGCATTGTAGGTTTTGACAATGTCAATCATTTTATTCACTTGTTTAAAAAATACGAGGGCGTGACACCCGGTGCATTCAGACAAATGGTACCGGAGGACCGACCTGTATCGCACTCTCCCGCTCGATAAATTTGCCTGCGATCATATAGACCCCTGTGCTGTAATCGGGATTTTCGATCTTGTGGCGCATAATATGCACAATCCGCTGAGTCATCTCCCGGGTATTGATCGCATAGGTGGTCATGCCGATCTGATTCAAAAAGCCGGACTGGAAATTATCGAAGCCCACCACCGAGATATCCTCCGGCACGCGGTATCCATGTTCCCGGAGCTTTTGAATCAGCATATAGGCTGTCACATCGTTGTTGCAAAAGAAAGCGCTGGGCATGTCTTCCTTCGGGGGCAGCGCAGGATAAAGCGCATAATCGTAGGATCCGGTCTCCCGGTCTCTGTCATCGATCAGCCAGTCCTCACGCACCTTCATGCCATGCTCCATGGCAGCCTTCAGATATCCAAAATAACGATCATCAATACTGGATGTGGCCAGCCTGGTGCCCACGAAGCCGATGCGCTCATGTCCCAGAGAAAACAGATAACTGGTCATCTGATAACCGCCCATCATATTGTTGCTGACGACGGAATCACAATCGCCGTCACAGCCGATGGTATCTAAAAATACCATTGGAATGCGGATTCGCGGCTTCAAATTCCGGATATATTCAATGCGGAAAGTACCCATGACGATCACGCCGTCAACCTTGTGCTCCTCAATCATCTTGGGCAGCTGGCCGGCCTGCTCCTCCTCACGGCTCACCACTTCCAGCATGGTAAAGCAGTTTTTCTGGGAAGCCCGCTGGGAGGTCTGCTGATAGAGCTGCCAGTAAAAGGAATCATTCTCATCTACATAGCGATCTGCCACCAGAACCCCAATCGTATAGCTTTTGCGGTCTGTGTCCTTGTCAGATGGAACCGTTTTGACATATCCCATCTCATCTGCCAGCGCACGAATCTTCTCCCGCATTTCCTCACTGACACCTTTTTGTCCGGAGAGTGCCTTGGAGACCGTCACCGTGCTCACTCCCATTTTTTCCGCAATATCCGCTAATTTTACCGCCTTCGCCATCGCATTTCCAACTTTCTGTTTAAGCTAAGGTTAATTTAATTTGCGAAAAAACTAATTAAATTAACTATCTCTAATTTAGCCCTTTTCCTCCTGTTTGTCAACCATGGCCAGCATATCCTTTTTCAGCGTTTCCAGGCGGTCTGCAGCATCGTCCAGAGAATTTCCCCGCACGCCAAAATAGTATTTGATCTTGGGCTCTGTGCCGGAGGGACGAATGCAGCACCATGCGTGATCAGAAAGCTCATAATAGAGCACATCGGAAGTGGGAAGTCCGGTGGAGCTCACCTCGCCGGTGCGCAGATCTTTTCTCGTGTCTTCCTTATAGTCACGAACCGCCAGCACCTCATAACCACCGATGGTCTT
Source organism: Moraxellaceae bacterium (assembly GCA_963645455.1). Taxonomy (GTDB): domain Bacteria; phylum Bacillota; class Clostridia; order Lachnospirales; family Lachnospiraceae; genus W0P33-017. The sequence continues at coordinate 9,514 of CAVITM010000057.1, forward strand.
GGGGGGATTGCTTCTCGCATCACACATCATCTGACGGATCTGATTGGCACCATCGATACCCTTTAAGGTCATCGTTGCCAGACCCTCTTTAAAATAGCCATATTTCTCATACATATCCACCATGGCATCCCACAGTGTCTTGCCCTGGAGCTTGTAGAAGGCAGCTACCTCACACAGCATCATCACAGCCACACAGGCATCCTTGTCCCGGGCATAAGTGCCGGCCAGACAGCCATAGCTCTCCTCCAGGCCGAATACATAATGATAGGTATGGTTCTGTTCAAACAGCTTGATCTGCTCGCCGATATACTTAAAGCCGGTCAGCACCTCGATGAGCTTCACATCATAGTCTGCAGCGATGACTTTTGCCATATCTGTCGTCACGATGGTCTCTACCAGTGCCGGGTGAGACGGCATGGTTCCTGTGAGTGTGCGTTCCCGCAAAATATATTCCGCGATCAGCATGCCGGACATATTGCCGGTGAAGCTGACATACTTTCCGGTCTTTGTATCCTTGGCATACACACCGAGACGGTCTGCATCCGGATCTGTGGCCAACACGATATCCGCATCCACCTCTTTTGCCAGTGCCAGGGCATAAGTCCATGCCTTTTCGTCCTCCGGATTGGGATAAGCAACGGTAGGGAAGCCACCGTCCGGCAGCTCCTGCTCCTTTACTACATAAACATTTGTAAAGCCAAGCTCCTTTAATACCCGGCGCACCGGCAGATTGCCCGTTCCGTGCAGCGGTGTGTAGACGATCTTGATGTCCCCTGCCACCTTTTTGATCAGCTCCGGATGAATACTCTGCTCCTTGAGCTTTGCCATATACTGATCATCAATCTCGGCTCCGATGGTCACAAAAAGTCCCTGAGCCTGGGCCTTCGCCTGGGGCATGGTCTTTACCTGTGAAAAATCCGTCACCTTCGCCACCTCGGCCAGAATATTTTTGTCGTGGGGCGGTGTGATCTGGGCACCGTCCTCCCAGTATACCTTGTAGCCGTTGTACTCTCTGGGATTGTGGCTGGCCGTAATGACAATGCCTGCTGTGCAGCCCAGCTCCCGCACTGCAAAGGAAAGCTCCGGTGTGGGACGCAGGCTCTCAAAACGATAGGTTCTGATGCCGTTTGCATTCAGACAAAGCGCAGCCTCTGTGGCAAACTCCGGTGAAAAATGTCTGGAATCATAGGCGATGGCCACGCCTTTTTCCTGAGCGCCGCAGGCGATGATATAGTTCGCCAGTCCCTGGGTGGCCTGACGCACCGTATAGATATTCATGCGGTTGGTGCCTGCACCGATCACCCCCCGCAGACCACCGGTTCCAAATTCCAGCTGGCGATAGAAGCGATCCTCGATCTCTGCCTCCTGCCCCTCCAACAGCAAAAGCTCTGCCCGCGTATCTTCATCAAAATACGGATCCGTACACCATTTTTTATAAATCTCCCTGTAACCCATGCCTTTCTCCTCCTGATTGCAAAATGAAAAGGGCGCACAGCCAATGTCTGCGCGCCAAACGACTTTAGCTAATTTAAGTATAATAATTAACTTTAATTTAGTCAATACATACTTAAATTTTATTCTCGTCCACACACCATTGTTTGGCATGTTCACGGATCGTTAAAATGGCTTTTCCTAAATCAATGCTCCATTTTCCAAAAAATCATTTCACACTACATATCTGTAAGATCCATAGGTCAGTTCTTCCTGTATCCCTTTTTCCGCCAGTACCAGTCTTGCACTTCCGCCATAAGGGATCTCTACTTCTAATGTGAAACGATCCGCTGCTTCATAGCTCCATTTTACACGGTAGCTACCTGCAGCAGAATCAACCTTCGCACATGCAGAGCCTAATCGCTTGTCCGGCTTTGGTGCAATGGTCACCTTCTCAAATCCGGGATGATCCTCCATTGGCTGAATCCCACAGCTTTCCTTGTATAACCATTCTACGATGGAACCGAAAGCATAATGATTCAGGCTGACAGGATTTTTCAGATGGCCGGTTTCATCAAGGGCATCCCATGATTCCCATATGGTGGTTGCGCCCTGCTGTACCTGAAATAGCCAGCTGGGATATCCTTCCTGGAGGAGCAAATCGTATGCCTCTTTATCAAATCCTGCTTTTGACAGAGCCAGGCAAATATATGCAGTTCCTACAAATCCAGTATTCAGATGTCCGCCATTGGCCTGAAGCTTTTGTACCAGTCTCTCTCCGTTATTCTTCCATGCGCTTTGTTTTGCAATGCCCATATAAATGGCCAGAACATACGCTGTCTGAGTATCCTGTTTTGGAATCTGATGTTCATCCAGATATTCTGCCCGAATCGCTTCCAGGATTTCTTTTGACCGATTGCCATACCGTTTTGCATCTTCCTTCTTCCCCAATACGGCTGCTGCCTTCGCCAAAATATTCGTACTGTAGTAATAATAACAGGACGCAATATAGTACTTATCTGTCAGGCCAAAGGGTCCCGGTTCCGGATTG
>CAVITM010000058.1:0-11991 GCA_963645455.1 Moraxellaceae bacterium
ATTATAAGAATACCAGCCTGGAAAAGGCCATCGACCGGCTGTTTGTTGAGGCAGACCGTGCGTACCGGGATGGAGCCAATATTTTGATTCTCTCTGACCGTGGCGTGGATGAGAATCACGTAGCGATTCCTTCCCTCCTTGCAGTGGCAGCGTTGCACGAGCATCTGGTGATCACGAAAAAGAGAACAGCACTGGCCATCATCTTAGAGTCCGGCGAGCCCCACGAGGTACATCATTTTGCTACACTGCTGGGCTATGGTGCCTGCGCAGTCAACCCCTATCTGGCACAGGATACGGTTAAGCAGCTGGTGGATGAGCATCTGGTAAACAAGGATTATTACGCTGCCATAGAGGATTATAATCATGCAGTGATCAATGGAATTGTAAAAATTGCTGCAAAAATGGGTATTTCTACCATTCAGTCCTACCAGGGCTCCAAGATCTTCGAAGCTATCGGCATCGATAAGTCGGTCATCGACAAATATTTTACAAATACCGTCAGCCGCATCGGCGGCATTACCTTAAAGGATATTGAGGAGCAGGTGAATTTCCTGCATTCTGAGGCTTATGATCCTCTGGGACTGGAAAATGACCTGACCTTGGATTCCAACGGACGCCATGCAATGCGCAGCGGTGCGGATGAGCATCTTTACAATCCGCTGACCATTCATCTGCTGCAGGAGTCCACAAAGCGTGGAGACTACGAGCTGTTCAAGCAATATGAGCAGGCAGTCAATGAGCTGGAAAACCGCAATTACATCCGGGGAATGCTTGATTTTAATTACCCGAAAAAGGGCATCCCCATCGACCAGGTGGAGAGTGTGGATTCCATCGTCACCCGTTTTAAGACCGGTGCCATGAGCTACGGTTCCATCTCCCAGGAGGCACATGAGACTCTGGCTATTGCTATGAATATGATTCACGGCAAATCCAATACCGGTGAGGGCGGCGAGAGCTTAGACCGTCTGACTGTCGGTGCAGACGGCAAGAACCGCTGCTCAGCCATTAAGCAGGTAGCCAGCGGACGTTTTGGTGTGACCAGCACCTATCTGGTGAGCGCAAAGGAGATCCAGATTAAGATGGCTCAGGGAGCAAAGCCCGGAGAGGGCGGACATCTTCCGGGAGCAAAGGTTTATCCCTGGATTGCAAAAACGAGACATTCCACCCCGGGTGTTTCACTGATCTCACCGCCGCCTCATCATGATATTTATTCCATCGAGGATCTGGAGCAGCTGATCTATGATCTGAAAAATGCCAACCGTCAGGCACGGATCTCCGTGAAGCTGGTATCTGAGGCTGGAGTCGGAACCGTAGCAGCCGGTGTTGCCAAGGCCGGTGCCCAGGTCATCTTGATCTCCGGATACGACGGAGGAACAGGCGCCGCACCCCGAAGCTCCATCCACAATGCAGGACTTCCCTGGGAGCTGGGTCTGGCGGAGACACACCAGACACTGATCTTAAACGGACTGCGGGAAAAGGTACGTCTCGAGACCGACGGTAAGCTCATGAGCGGCAGGGATGTGGCCATCGCGGCTGCACTGGGTGCAGAGGAATTTGGTTTTGCCACAGCTCCTCTTGTAACCATGGGCTGCATCATGATGCGTGTGTGCAACCTGGATACCTGTCCGGCCGGCATCGCCACACAGAATCCGGAGTTACGCAAGCGTTTTGCAGGAAAGCCGGAGTATGTAGTGAATTTCATGCGGTTTATCGCACAGGATCTGCGGGAGTATATGGCCCGTCTTGGCGTGCGCAGCGTGGATGAGCTGGTGGGACGCAGCGATCTGCTTCGTGTACGGGACGATTTAAATGAAAAACAAAAACGGATTGATCTGTCCAATGTTTTATACAATCCTTATGCAGGCAGCGAGAAGCGCGTTATTTTTGACCCGAAAAAGGTCTACGACTTCAAGTTGGAGCAGACAAAGGATGAGACGGTGCTTTTAAAGCAGCTGCAGCCGGCTCTTGAAAAGGAGCAGAAGCGCATGATCGAGCTGGAGGTCACCAATACTGACCGTTCCCTGGGCACGATTTTTGGATCAGAGATCACGAGAAAATGCGGCACATCCCTTAGCGATGACACCTTTGTTGTCAAATGCAAGGGCGCAGGCGGACAGAGCTTCGGTGCATTTATCCCTAAGGGACTGACCTTGGAGCTCATCGGAGATTCCAATGATTATTTTGGAAAAGGCTTATCCGGCGGACGGCTCATCGTCTATCCCCCGGCAGGTGCTAGCTACCGGCAGGATGAAAATATCATTATCGGAAACGTGGCACTTTACGGCGCTACAAGCGGACAGGCATTTATCTGCGGTGTAGCAGGGGAGCGCTTCTGCGTCCGCAATTCCGGAGCAGTGGCCGTGGTCGAAGGCGTCGGCGATCATGGCTGCGAGTATATGACCGGCGGCTGTGTGGTAGTTCTTGGAAAAACCGGCAAAAACTTTGCGGCAGGTATGAGCGGCGGTATCGCTTACGTGCTGGATGAGGACAACGACCTCTATACACGTACCAACAAGGAAATGGTATTTACCCAGGAACTGACCAATAAATACGATGTGTTAGAACTGAAAAATCTCATCGGAGAGCATGTGACGCTGACCAATTCCGTCAAGGGCAAGGAGATTCTCGATCATTTTGCAGATTATCTGCCGAAATTTAAAAAGATCATTCCTTATGACTATAATCGCATGATGATGGCCATCGTTCAGATGGAGGAAAAGGGTCTTAGCTCCGAACAGGCACAGATTGAAGCATTTTATGCAAATGCAAAACATTAAGGAGGGCAAAGAAAATGGGAAAACCGACCGGATTTTTAGAATATGAGAGAAAGACCTCCGTCGCCATCGATCCGCTGAAGCGAATTGAGAATTTTCATGAATTTCATCTTCCGCTTTCCTTAGAGCAGCAGCAGGAGCAGGGTGCACGATGCATGTCCTGCGGCGTGCCCTTCTGCCAGGCAGGCATGACCATCATGGGTATGACCAGCGGATGTCCGCTGCACAATCTGATCCCCGAGTGGAACGATCTGGTATATCGGGGCAACTGGAAACAGGCATATGAGCGGCTGAAAAAAACGAACAATTTTCCGGAATTTACCTCCCGCGTATGTCCGGCTCTGTGTGAGGCAGCCTGTACCTGCGGACATTACGGCGACAGCGTGACCACAAAGGAAAATGAGCATGGAATCATCGAGTATGCCTATGCAAACGGTTATGCAGATGCAAAACCGCCCAAGGTTCGCACCGGGAAAAAGGTAGCCATCGTGGGTTCCGGCCCTTCAGGTCTCGCTGCGGCAGATCAGCTGAACAAGCGTGGCCATCTGGTTACGGTCTATGAGCGTGCGGATCGCGTCGGTGGTCTGCTCATGTATGGCATTCCCAATATGAAGCTGGAGAAAAATGTGATCGATCGAAAGATTGAGATCATGAAGCAGGAGGGCGTAACCTTCCTGACCGGCGTAGATGTGGGCAAGGATATAAAAGCCGCCAAGCTGTTAAAGGAGTATGACCGTGTGATCTTGGCCTGCGGAGCGAAAAAAGCCCGTGATATACAGGCACCCGGCAGAGATGCGGCGGGAATCTATTTTGCAGTGGATTTCCTCACCGGCGTCACAAAGAGTCTCCTTGACTCCGAGTTAAAGGATCAAAAATATGTAGATGTAAAGGATAAGCATGTGGTGATCATCGGAGGCGGTGATACCGGCAATGACTGCGTGGGCACCAGCATCCGTTTGGGAGCTGCTTCCGTGACCCAGCTGGAGATGATGCCCAAGGCTCCGGATACGAGAGCGGAAAATAATCCCTGGCCGGAGTGGCCCAAGGTATGCAAGACGGATTACGGCCAGGAGGAGGCAATCGCCAAATTCGGCCATGATCCCCGCATCTATGAGACCACCGTCAAGGAATTTATCAAGGATAAGAACGGTCATTTAAAAGAGCTCTTAACAGTGAAGCTGGAGCGTGTCCGGGACGAAAAAACCGGACGCATCAGCATGCAGCCGGTTGCCGGCAGTGAGAAAAAGCTTCCTGCCGATATTGTTCTCATCGCAGCAGGCTTCCTGGGCAGCGAGGAGTATATCTCCAAGGCATTTCATGTGGCACTGGATGGACGCACCAATATCGCCACCGAGCCCGGAAAATACAAGACCAGCGAGGATCGCATCTATGCGGCCGGCGATGTCCACCGCGGTCAGTCCCTGGTTGTATGGGCGATCCGTGAAGGCAGAGAGGTGGCACGTGAGGTGGATGAGAGCCTGATGGGTTATTCCTATCTGTCAGTACAATAGAATCGTTACGTTGAAATCCCCCGTCGGAATGTGATGGGGGATTTTTATTGCATTTTTCCCGATATTTGCTAGAATGGAACTAACTGGGTGGTTACGAAGTAATAGGATTGGAAGAACGATGGCTACATCAAATAATTGGAATCAGATTGGCGAGGATATTTTGAATTCTGTGCTGGACGCAGTAGAATCCGGTGATTTTATCGGACTGAGTCAGAGCGTTGGCGCGGCGATTGGCGAGGCGGCTGCATCTGTACGGCAAAATGCCGGACAGGCCAGACGGGAGTTTGAACGTTCAGAAGAAACGCAGACGCAGACACAGACATTAAAACAGACGATTTATGAGCAGCAGGCTCAGGCACGGAGAAATCTGGATGCTACGAGGCCCCAGACGCAGCCCGGCAGTCAGCCGAACAGGCAGACGAGAGTTTCCAGGCCTCAGCCGGCTCAGCCACCTGCCAGGTACCGCAGGATTCTGCCTGGGCAGGCGGGCGGCCCTATCCTTTTAACCATGGGGATTATATTTACTACCTTTTTTGGCGTCTCGGCTCTTATTACGGCTGGGCTGACCACACTTGGCATGCCTCTTGGGCTTCCGGTGGGACTTGGGATCGGGGCACTTCCTTTTATTTTTATGATCGTCAAGGGTGCCAGATTGACCGGCCGCAACAGCCGTTTCCGCCGTTATGTGCGGGAAATCGGAAATCGGGGATATTGCAAGATCGAGGATCTGGCCCGGGCGGTTGGGAAGAAAACCGGCTACGTAAAAAGAGATCTGCAGGATATGCTGGAGAATGGCTATTTTCTGGAAGGACATATGGATTCTGCCCAGACCACACTGATCGTGGATCATGAGACCTATGTGCAGTATGAGCAGGCCGAAAGGTCGCGGCAGCTCCGGGAGCAGCAGGAAGCGACTCTGGCCAGGAAACAGGCCGATTGTCCCGATAAGGTCCGTAAGATTTTAGCTGAGGGCCAGGCATACATCAATCACATCCATGAGTGCAACGATGCCATCCCCGGCGAAGTTATGAGTGCCAAGCTGGAGCGGCTGGAGGATCTCACGCGTCGTATTTTTGCACAGGTGGAAAAGCAGCCGGAGTGTGCGGATGATTTGCGCAAGCTGATGACTTATTATCTGCCCACCACCACAAAGCTCATCGATGCATACCGGGATCTGGACGGTCAGCCGGAGTACGGAGAGAATATTGCCAATACAAAAAAAGAGATCGAGGATACACTGGATACCATCAATGAAGCCTTTGAAAAGCTTTTTGACGGTATGTTTGAGAATACTGCCTGGGATATTTCATCTGATATTTCCACGATGAAGGTGATGCTTGAACAGGAAGGTCTGACCGATAAGAAAGATTTCACATAAAAAAGGAGGAACGTTTCGATGACAGATTTAGAACAGATGACAGCAGAGGCACCGACCCTTGATTTTGGCGCATTTGACGCAAAGGAAGAGAAGGAGCTGCCTACCCAGCCGGCACAGACAGATGTGATTCCCGCACCCAAGAGCGAGATGGATGATTCCATGCTCTCCGAGGAGCAAAAGCAGATGGTGAGCGAATTCGCAGAAAAGATCGATCTGCATAATTCCACCGCCATTTTGCAGTATGGTGCAGGCACACAGAAAAAAATGGCAGATTTTTCAGAAAAAGCACTGGAAAATGTCCGGACAAAGGATATGGGCGAGATCGGTGATATGATCGCTGATCTGGTCACAGAGCTGAAGAGCTTTGATGTGGAAGAGGAAGAAAAAGGCATCGGTGCATTTTTCAAGAAGCGTGCCAACAAGCTGACAGCCCTCAAGGCAAAATATGATAAGACAGAGGTCAATGTAGAAAAAATTCAGGCGGCTTTAGAGTCACATCAGATTCAGCTGATCAAGGATGCCCAGATGTTAGACCGCATGTATGAGATGAACCTCAACTACTTCAAGGAGCTGTCTATGTACATTTTAGCCGGCAAGAAAAAGCTGCAGGTTGCCCGGGACACAGAACTGGTACAGCTTCGGGAAAAAGCAGCGAGCAGCGGACTGCCGGAGGATGCACAGGCAGCCAGGGATTATGAGGGACTGATTGACCGGTTTGAAAAGAAGCTGCATGATCTGGAGCTGACACGAACCATCGCACTGCAGAGTGCGCCGCAGATTCGTCTGGTACAGGGCAGCGATACTGTGATGGCAGAAAAGATCCAGTCCACCATCGTCAATACGATCCCCCTGTGGAAGAGCCAGATGGTTATCGCCCTTGGTGTGGAGCACAGCACACAGGCGGCAGAGGCACAGCGGGCAGTTACGGACATGACCAACGAGCTGCTAAAGAAAAATGCGGATAAGCTCAAGTCTGCCACCATCGAAGCAGCCAAGGAATCTGAGCGTGGAATCGTGGATATTGAGACCCTGAAGCATACGAATGAATCCTTGATCTCCACCTTAGATGAAGTGATGAAGATCCAGACAGAGGGACGTGCAAAGCGGGCAGCAGCAGAGGGCGAGCTGCAGACCATGGAAAACGAATTAAAGGCAAAATTATTGGAGATCAGATCGTGAGTAAGGCAGTTTTTTTTGACATTGACGGAACACTATGGGATATTAACAACCGTATCCCGGAGAGCACGGTGCGTGCCATTCGTGCCCTCCGTGCAAAAGGACACTATGCATTTATCTGCAGTGGCCGCGCGCGGGGATATATCACGAATCCGGATTTGCTCTCCATCGGTTTTGACGGACTGGTGGCAGCCTGCGGAACGGACGTGGAGCTGAATGGGAAAAAGATCTTTGAGCAGCTGATCGATCATGATCTGGCGGTTTATACGGTGGAGACCGTGCGAAAATACGGTTTTCGTCCGGTACTGGAGGGACCGCAGAATTTGTATATTGATGAGTCGGAGTTTGCCCATGAGCCTTACGGTCAAAAACTTATGCAGGAGCTGGGAGAGCGGCTGCTGGGCATTAGCGATCACTACGGCGAATGGAAGATCAACAAGCTGTCCTGCGCTACGGACCACGCGGATCGGGAGGGCTGTTTTGCGGCACTGGAGGAATATTATACCTACCTCGTTCACAACACAGCGGTTGCGGAGATGGTGCCTAAAGGACATACAAAGGCTACCGGCATGCAGAAGATGTGCCAGGCACTGGGGATTCCCCGGGAGGATACCTTCGCCATCGGGGACAGTGTGAATGATCTGGCCATGCTTGAATATGCAGGCTGCGGTATCGCCATGGGCAACGGTACACCGGAGGCAAAGGCGGCTGCGGATTATGTCACCACCTCGCTGGATCAGGATGGTATTTACCATGCCCTTGCCCATTTTGGACTGATTGACCAGACTTGATCTGTGAAGTGTAAAATAACTATAAAAATTCAAAAAGTGAGAAAAAAAGAGTAATCGAGAGAAAAAGTGAGCGTTTAAAAGAGAAATATCTAAAAACGTTCACTTTTTTCAGTTGCACATTCGAGGCGAAATACATATCATATGTTTTAGTGATTAGCACTCGAGATAAATGAGTGCTAACAGAACAAAAAGATGATTTTAAAGGAGGCATTTTCACATGAAATTAGTACCGTTATTAGACAGAGTTGTGATCAAGCAGCTGGAAGCTGAAGAAAAAACAAAATCAGGCATCATTTTAGCAAGCTCCGCACAGGAGAAGCCCCAGGAGGCTGAGGTTGTTGCAGTAGGACCCGGCGGTGTGGTTGACGGCAAGGAAGTTACGATGCAGGTAAAAGAGGGCCAGAAGGTGATCTATTCTAAGTATGCAGGCACCGAGGTCAAGTTAGACGGAGAAGAATATATCATCGTTCGTCAGAATGATATTTTAGCAATCGTTGAGTAGAAAATAATTCCAACAGTATTATATAAGAAAAAGGAGATTGATTATCATGGCAAAAGAAATTAAATATGGCGCCGAGGCGCGTGCAGCCTTAGAAGCAGGCGTAGATCAGTTAGCAGATACCGTTCGTGTGACCTTAGGACCCAAAGGACGTAACGTTGTTCTTGACAAATCTTATGGCGCTCCCCTCATCACCAACGACGGTGTGACCATCGCAAAAGAGATCGAGTTAGAGGATGCATTCGAGAATATGGGTGCACAGCTGGTAAAAGAAGTCGCTACCAAGACAAATGATGTAGCCGGAGACGGTACAACCACCGCTACTGTTTTAGCACAGGCGATGGTTAAGGAAGGTATGAAGAACCTTGCAGCAGGCGCTAATCCCATTATCTTAAGAAAAGGTATGAAAAAGGCTACCAAGGCTGCTGTAGATGCATTGGTTGGCATGAGCAAGGCTGTTGACAGCAAGGATCAGATCGCAAAGGTTGCAGCGATTTCCGCAGGCGATCCGGATGTTGGAGAACTGGTTGCAGATGCAATGGAAAAGGTATCCAAGGACGGTGTCATCACCATCGAAGAGAGCAAGACCATGCAGACCGAGCTGGATTTAGTAGAAGGTATGCAGTTTGACCGTGGATATATTTCCGCTTACATGGCTACAGATATGGACAAGATGGAGGCAGTACTTGACGATCCTTACATCCTGATCACAGACAAGAAGATCAGCAACATTCAGGATCTGCTTCCTCTGTTAGAGCAGATCGTACAGGCTGGAGCGAGATTACTCATTATCGCCGAGGATGTAGAGGGTGAGGCTCTCACCACATTGATCTTAAACAAGCTGCGTGGTACCTTCAATGTTGTAGCTGTAAAGGCACCGGGCTATGGCGACAGAAGAAAAGCAATGCTTGAGGATATTGCTATCCTGACAGGCGGACAGGTGATCTCTTCTGAGCTTGGCATGGAGCTTAAGGAAGCTACCATGGATATGCTGGGACGTGCAAAATCCGTAAAGGTACAGAAAGAGAATACCGTGATCGTAGACGGAGCTGGTGACAAGGCTGCTATCGAGGCACGTGTTTCACAGATTCGTGCTCAGATCGATGAGACAACCTCTGAGTTTGATAAAGAAAAATTACAGGAGCGTCTTGCAAAGCTGTCCGGTGGTGTAGCTGTCATCCGTGTAGGCGCTGCTACAGAGACAGAGATGAAGGAGAGCAAGCTGCGTATGGAGGATGCACTGAATGCAACCCGTGCCGCAGTAGAGGAAGGTATCATCTCAGGCGGCGGTTCCGCATATATTCACGCTTCCAAGAAGGTTGCCGAGCTGGCAGCTACTCTTGAGGGAGATGAGAAGACCGGTGCAAACGTGATCTTAAAGGCACTGGAGGCACCCTTATACTTCATCGCAAACAATGCAGGTCTGGAAGGCTCTGTCATCATCAACAAGGTACGTGAGTCTGAGGTGGGCTTTGGCTTTGATGCTGCAGCAGAGGAATATGTAGATATGGTGAAGAGCGGCATCCTTGATCCTGTCAAGGTTACAAGAAGCGCTCTGCAGAACGCTACAAGCGTAGCATCTACCTTACTTACAACAGAGTCCGTTGTAGCAAATATCAAAGAGGATACACCGGCAATGCCCGCAGGCGGCGCAGGTGGAATGGGAATGATGTAATCCTCTGAAATTTGTACAAATGTCACAAATGCGGCTGGTTTTCATAAGGAATCAGCCGCATTTTTTGTGCAAATTGTACATTGCAATGATGAAAAAGTATGATATACTAAGGGCGTAAGTTAGGAAAAAGAAGAGAACACTGCTCATGTGAAGGAGCAGTCAACAGAAAGGAGACCTGATTATGAAGGTTCAGAACATCAAAGACATAAATGCATTTTTCAAAATGATTGACAGCTGCGAGGGTACGGTAGAGCTGGTGACCGGCGAAGGAGACCGCCTGAATTTAAAGTCAAAGCTTAGCCAGTATGTATCACTTGCCAATATTTTCTCCAACGGTGACATTCCGGAGCTGGAGATCGTTGCACATGAGAAAGAGGATGTAGAGAAGATCCTTCACTTCATGATCAACAACTAAGCTGCTTTGCTGAATTCATAGCATAGATAGAGATGAGGGTGTGCGCAGTGCGCACATCCTTTTTGCATTTTGCAGCAACCTGTGTTATGATAGGCTATATTTTTGACCCCGACATTATTTTTTGGAGGAACATCATGAGCAAGGTAGCGATTTTGACGGACAGCAACTCAGGTATTACACAGGCAGAGGCTGCACAGAACGGTCTGTATGTTATACCGATGCCTTTTTATATTGATGGGCAGATGTTTTTTGAGGAGATCGATCTTTCTCAGGAGGAATTTTACGATAAACTGACCGAAGGTCTGGAGATTACCACATCCATGCCCACGGTGGGTACTGTGACGGATATGTGGAAGGCGCTTTTGAAGGACTATGATGAAGTGATCTATCTTCCTATGTCCAGCGGACTGTCCAGTTCCTGTGCCACCGCTTATATGCTGGCTCAGGAGGAGCCCTTTGATGGAAAGGTGTTCGTCGTGGACAACCAGCGTATTTCCGTTACGCTGCGGCAGTCGGTTTATGATGCCAAGCTTCTGGCAGATCAGGGAAAGAGCGCCAGCGAGATTCGCGACATTTTACTGGAAGAAAAGCTTCGCGCATCCATTTATATTATGGTAGATACCCTGACCTATTTAAAACGCGGCGGGCGCATCACACCGGCAGCGGCGGCTCTGGGTACATTGCTCAAATTAAAGCCTGTATTGCAGATTCAGGGAGAAAAACTGGATGCCTTCGCCAAGGCCCGTACATTAAAGCATGCCAAGACCATCATGATTGATGCCATGAAAAAAGATTTTGAGGAGCGTTTTCATGATGCCACCGGCAGCAATATGTATTTGGAGATCGCCTATACCTATGATCGCGGGGCAGCAGAGCAGTTTCGGGATGAGGTGCAGGAGATTTTTCCTTCCCATGAGATTGTGGTGCATCCCCTTTCTTTGAGTATTTCCTGCCATATCGGACCGGGCGCACTGGCACTGGCAGCGTCTCACCGTATTGATGCGCCGTGCTAAAAGAATACAGATTCCTTGAACAAGCGCTTTACTTTCAGAATTCCATCATGTATAATCAGAAAGTAAAAACAGACATTAAAAAGCAGGTTTTTACGCCTGCTTTTTCTATGCAATAAGAAATGCTTTTTTTACATTTCGTAAGAAAACAGGAGGTAGCAGAATGGTTAAGGCAGTAGTTGGAGCAAACTGGGGCGACGAAGGAAAAGGCAAGATCACAGATATGCTTGCAAAGAATGCAGACATTATCATTCGTTTCCAGGGTGGAGCAAATGCAGGCCATACGATCAAAAACAATTACGGAAAGTTTGCGTTGCATACATTGCCCAGCGGTGTATTCTATGGTCACACCACCAGTATTATCGGAAACGGTGTAGCACTTGACGTGAAAAAATTGATCAATGAGATCCAGGACATCACATCCAAAGGCGTTCCGATGCCGAAGATTTTGGTATCAGATCGTGCCCAGATGGTCATGAGCTATCATATACTGCTGGATCAGTATGAGGAGGAGCGCCTGGGGGGCAGATCCTTTGGATCAACCAAATCCGGCATTGCACCTTTTTATTCTGATAAATATGCGAAGATCGGTTTCCAGGTCAGCGAGCTGTTTGATGAGGAACTGTTACAGGAAAAGGTTGTACGGATCTGTGAATTGAAGAATGTACTTTTTGAGCATCTGTATCACAAGCCGGCGCTTCGTCCGGAGGATCTGCTGGAGGAGCTGCATACCTATCGGGATATGATCGCCCCCTATGTATG
>CAVITM010000059.1:0-11852 GCA_963645455.1 Moraxellaceae bacterium
GCACATTGTCAACCGCAATATTGTCCGGATCCGAATCGTAGGAATAGAGAAGCACGATACATTTTTGCAGTGCATTCATCAGATTCGCCGGCGGAGCCTTCATGATGACATCCCGGACGAAATCGCTGGACAATTCTCTAAGGCTTCCCAGAATACGGATAAAGCTCTCTAACTCCTCTTCCTTTGGCAGCTTGCCAAAAAGAAGCAGGTAGGTGGCTTCCTCGAACATAAAGCGTTTTTTTACATTGCCTCCAACCAGATCCACCACATTGATGCCCTGGAAATAAAGCTCGCCATCCATGGGATGGGTCGTGCCATTCTCATCCACGCTGGTGGCCAGCACATCCGAGATCTCCGTGAGTCCGGTCAGTACGCCCTTGCCGTTTGAATCACGCAGTCCGCGCTTTACATCATATTTCTGATACAAGCTCTGGTCAATGGCTCCGGAAATCAGGCAATTGTTCACCAACTCATCGAACTGCTGATCCAGCTCCTCTCCCAGCTCCATCATATTATGATAATCCATACTTCCACTCCCAACTATCGGTATCGCGTTATTTACAGCACCTTTGATAAAAACTCCTTGGTGCGCTCATTTTGCGGATCGTTAAAAATCTGCTCCGGCGTTCCCTGTTCCATGATCCGTCCCTCGTCCATAAACAGCACCCGGGTGGCTACCTCTCTCGCGAAGCCCATCTCATGGGTCACCACAGCCATGGTCATGCCGTCATCCGCCAGATCCTTCATGACGCCTAACACTTCTCCTACCATCTCCGGATCCAGTGCAGAGGTAGGCTCATCAAAGAGCATCATCTTGGGCTTCAGCGCCAGGGACCGCACGATGGCGATTCGCTGCTTTTGTCCGCCGGACAGCTGTCCGGGATAGGTCTCCGCCTTTTCTGACAGATTCACCAGCTTCAGCAGCCGATCTGCTTCCGCGTTTGCTTCTTCCTTTGTCATCAGCTTCAGCTCCACGGGTGCCAGCGTCAGATTCTCCCGGATCGTCAGATGAGGGAATAGATTAAAATGCTGAAAAACCATGCCCATATGCTGACGAACCTGATTGATATCTACACCTTTTTTGGTGATATCCATCCCGTCGAAAATGATCTGTCCCTTCGTGGGCTGCTCTAACAGGTTCATGCAGCGAAGAAAGGTGGATTTACCCGAGCCGGAAGGTCCGATGATGACCACCTTTTCCCCCGGTGCGATGTGCTCATTGATATCGCAGAGCACCTCTTGTCTGCCAAAGCTTTTATACAAATGATTAACGGTTATCACTCTCGCGCAGCCTCCTCTCCAGCTTGCTCATCACCCATGTGAAGAACATGACGATGATCAGGTAAATCGCTGCTACAGCCAACAGCGGCAGCAGCGCCTCAAACGTGATGCCACGGATAATATCTCCTCCACGGGTCAGATCATTGAGTCCGATGTAGCCGCAGATGGAAGTCTCCTTTAAGAGCGTGATCATCTCGTTCACCAACGCCGGCAGCACATTTTTGACTGCCTGGGGCAGGATAATCCGCTGCATGGTCTTGGCATAGCCAAGTCCAAGTGAACGGCCGGCCTCCATCTGTCCCTTGTCGATAGACATGATGCCGGAACGGAAGATCTCTGCCACATATGCACCGGAATTGATGCCGAAGGTGAGGATCGCAACCACCACCTTATTGTTGCTGCTGGCTAAAAATACGAAATACATCATCAGCAGCTGTACCATGGTAGGCGTGCCGCGGATAATCGTCAGATACAGCCGGCAGATGGCATTCAGGAGGCCAAGCAAAAAGCCCGCCACGCCTCCGCGCTTGGACTCCTGCATCTGGTCGTGGGCGGTACGGATCACCGCCACAATAATTCCGATCAGCAGTCCCAGCAGCAATGCAAACAGCGTAACGATCGCCGTCGTCCGAAGACCCTTCACTATATACATATACCGCTGATCTTCTACAAAAACGTATATAATTTTTTCACCTAGTTCCTGTAACCATCCCATCTGTATCTGTCCTCATTTATTCAGCTGTGATATATTTGTCGATAATCTCCTGAAGTGTACCGTCCTCCTTCAGCTCTGCCAGTGCGCCGTTAACTGCCTCTAACAGCTCTGTATTATCCTTATTTAAAGCTGCTGCATAATCCTCGGTCACATATTCGGTATCGAGAATCTTCAGTCCCTCGTTTGCCTCTACAAAGCTCTTGGCCGGCTCATTGTCGATGATCACCGCATCAACCTTGCCCTGGGTAAGTGCCATTACGGCATCTGCGCCCTTATTGTATTCCTCTACATTTTCCTCGCCAAAATCATCTTTGGAATAGATGTCGCCGGTAGTAGCCAGCTGTACACCGATCTTCTTGCCGGCCAGATCATCTACGCTGGTAATATCAGAATCTTCCTTTACGATAATGACCTGAATACCGGTGGCATAGGAATCAGAGAAGTTCACAGACTCTTTACGCTCGTCTGTTACGGTCATACCTGCCAGACCCATATCAGCCTTGCCGGTCTGTACTGCAGTGATGATGGAATCGAACTCCATATCCTCGATCTTCAGCTCTAAACCAAGCTTGTCAGCGATGGCCTGTGCGATATCAGCATCGATACCTACAACTTCTTCTCCATCATAATACTCATAGGGCGGGAAATAAGCGTTAGTCGCCATGGTCAGCACGCCGTCATTGACTGTCATTCCTGTTGCAGACTCATCCTTGCCGCAAGCGCATAAGAGTGATGCTGCCATCATACCTATCAGAGCCATTGAAAGTAATTTCTTCTTCATTTTTTTAATCCTCCTCTTATCATTCAAAAAAGTACATACCAATGTATTATACAGTAGCCATTCTAAAAAAACAATGGCAGAAACAGATGAAAATACCCCTATCTACCTAATTTTTTGAATAAATGTGCTGCAAGATCAAGGGAAAACAAGCCTTGAATTTCGTCTGTCAATGGGATATGATAAGGAAAATCCAAACACGCAAGGAGGAAGTATATGCGTCATCTTATGAATCCGCTTGACCTGTCCGTGGAAGAGACAGCCGAGCTGCTCGCCCTTGCAGGCGATATTGAAAAGCATCCGTCAAAGTATGCACATGCCTGCGACGGCAAAAAACTCGCCACCTGCTTTTACGAGCCAAGCACCCGTACAAGACTTAGCTTTGAAGCCGCCATGCTGAACCTGGGCGGCAGTGTTCTCGGTTTTCACAGTGCCGACAGCAGCTCCGCTGCCAAAGGAGAGAGTGTTTCCGATACGATTCGCGTCATCTCCTGCTACGCAGATATCTGTGCGATCCGCCATCCCAAGGAGGGTGCAGCGCTGGTCGCTTCTTCTAAATCCCGTATTCCCGTAATCAACGCCGGCGACGGCGGTCATCAGCATCCCACCCAGACACTTACCGATTTACTTACCATCTACAATTTAAAAGGACATTTTGACCATTTAAAGATCGGTCTGTGCGGAGATCTGAAATTCGGACGTACGGTACACTCACTGATCCACGCGCTGATCCGCTATCCGGGTGTGGAATTCGTGCTGGTCTCTCCGGAGGAGCTGCGGGTACCCAGCTACATCCGAAATGATGTACTGGAGGCCAACCACATACCCTACAAGGAAATGGAACGTCTGGAAGATGCCATCGGCGATCTGGACATTTTATATATGACCCGGGTTCAGAGAGAGCGCTTCTTCAACGAAGAAGATTATGTGCGCATGAAGGATTTCTACATTCTGGACAAGGAAAAAATGAAGCTGGCCAAAGAGGACATGCTGGTGCTGCATCCACTGCCCCGTGTCAACGAGATCTCCACAGAGGTGGATGACGATCCCCGCGCCGTTTATTTCAAGCAGGCACAGTATGGTGTCTATGTCCGGATGGCTCTGATTCTCACCCTGCTGGGCATCAAGGTAGATTCATAGGAGGATAAGCAAATGTTAAATATCAGTGGAATTCATGAAGGCTTTGTTCTGGATCACATTCAGGCCGGCATGAGTCTTCGGATCTACAATGATCTGGGACTGGACCGGCTGGACTGTACCGTAGCCATCATCAAAAATGCGAAAAGCAACAAGATGGGAAAAAAGGACATCATCAAGGTAGAATGTCCCATTGATGCCCTGGATCTGGATATTTTAGGATTCATTGACCACCGCATCACAGTCAATGTCATCAAGGATGATAAAATCGTAGAAAAAAAAGAGCTCCAGCTTCCGAAAGAAGTACACAACGTGATCTTTTGCAAAAATCCACGCTGCATCACCTCTGTGGAGCAGGAGCTGGAGCAGATCTTCGTGCTGACGGATCCGACCCGCGAAGTCTATCGATGTAAATATTGTGAAACAAAATTCAAGGGCTAGAAGCGAAAGCCCATGGGATTACAGCAACAGTTGCACAGCACATTCAGCAGGCACAGGCTCAGACAAAAGCTGCTGCCTGCGTAGGGTCTGCTGTAGCCGTGTCCCATATTGCTGTACCAGTCTCCACCATATTCCAGCTGCTGCTTCAGCGCCTGGAACTGCAGATTGCCGGGCTCCATGGCACAGGCCTGGGCGATATGCTCCTTGGCAGTCACATTATTTCCCGTTCCGGCATTAGCCATGGCACTGTAATAATACCACCGCGCCGAGCGGGAACTGATGCCGGCCAGCACATTAAGCGCCTCCCGATAACATCGGTGATTGATGTAGTTGGCTGCGGCCTGCAGCTCAATGGTATCCGTATCTGAGGATCCGGAAGCCGTATTCTCACTACCAAATCCCCCAAAACCGCCAAAGCCTCCATAGCCTCCATAACTACTCTGGCCGCGGTCTCCAAAGCCGTCATAGCTGTAGCCCTGCTGCTTTTCCTTCATGATCTGATCATAGGCCTGCTGGACTTCCTTGAAACGTTCCTCTGCCTGGGCACGATTGGGATTGTTGATATTTGCATCCGGATGATACCGTCTGCTAAGGTTTCGATATGCTTTTTTTATCTCGTCATCACTGGCACTGGGCGACACGCCCAGCACATCATAAGGATTTGCCACTTTTTTTGCTTCCTTTATGTTTCTTTTTTAACTCTTTTGTCCGGCGGACAGCCGCCGCTTTTTTCTGCTTTTGTTCCTTATTCTTCAGCTTCAGCTGCTTGTATTCATAGCGCGTCCATACACCGGAATAGAGGACATTGCGCAAGATGTCCGCATGCCGCAAAATCGGCATCCGCTCAAAGGACTTGGCGCATTCTGCCATCATACTGGTCAGCAGCTGTCTGCAGTAGGTCTCATACTCGGTATCACCGTACATCTGGGATAAAATATTGTACTGCTTGTTTTTCCGGTCCTTTTCGCAGTCCTCATAGGCATCCATCAGATAAATGAATTTGCCCATATAAAAGCCAAAACACCGCAGCTCCTCGGACCACTCATCTCCCCGCCAGTCAAAGATCTCTGCCAGCATCTCTCCGGTCAGCCCTGCCACCAGATCGATATTGGTCTCTCCAGAGGTCTCCGCCTCTAAAAGCCGCTGCATATATTGCTCCAGCGCCCCGGACTGTCTCGGGTAAGCCCGGGCGATCCGCTCATAATCCTCATGCAATGCCTTGGCAACCATCTTTTTTGGCATGGAATGCTCATCTCTCCAGTCATCCAGGGAATTGTGATAGGATAATAATACATTCATGTCCGCCCCGTAGCGGGTGGCCTCATTGATCCAGACATTCTGTCTGCGGCCGGGATGTCTGGCGCAGTTGTAAGCCTGGTGCGTATTCTCCAGCTCATACAGCCCGCTGAGCAAAATCACGAGAAAGGTCATGTCATAATTGAGCAACAGCTGTCCCTTGGTGCCGTAGACTTTTTTTAGCTGCTGGCACAGACCGCAATAATAAGCCTGGTAGGTGATCTTATTTTCTTCCGTCAGTTCTACTTCATTCGCATGTATATATCCAAACATCGTCGGCTAGCTCCTTCGAACAAACTCTCCTTTGCATTTGGGGCAGGTAATACAGATCTTTCCCCGGCCCTTTGGCACACGCACCATCTGGCGGCACTGGGGACACCGGAAGAAGCGATAGATCTTTCTCTGTTCTCTACGCTCTCTGGCCTTTTGCCGTTTCACTGCGAGACCGTAGCGCCAGTTTAAATATCGCTGGTTCTGGGCCCGCATCTTTTCTGTATTCTTTGAAAACATCCGGTAATAGCAATAGATCAGCAGTGCAATCGCCGCAATATAAAAAAATGTCCAGCGCGTAAACATGGACACCACAAGCAATACAAGCGTGATCCCCAGATAGACTCTGGACAATTGGTCGTTCCCATATCTTCCATACATAAACTGCTGCATCTTTTCACGAAATCTCATAAAAGCTACCTCACTTCCTTAATACAAGGTATGTTAAATCGTTTCTGGGACTTCGTCAAGAAATACGGGACAGATTTCACTAAATTTTAATAAATGAGCAGAACGATAAGCCGGGTTATGTCGTTGGATGATCATCTATCTAGGACGTATGTCGCCATACGCCTCAAGCGACCTACCTGAAGCTGGCGGGCCACGTAATCGCTTCGTTTCGGTCTTGCTTCGGATGGGGTTTACATGAGCTGCGCCTGTTACCAGCCGCACGGTAGTCTCTTACACTGCCTTTCCACCCTTACCACTGCATGCAGTGGCGGTATATTTCTGTTGCACTGGCCTGGGAGTCACCTCCACCGGACGTTATCCGGCATCCTGCCCTGTGAAGCCCGGACTTTCCTCACCTGCGCATGAGCGCAGCCGCGATCATCTGTTCTGCTCAATCAAGTGTTTATTATGCCATTGTTTTCTGCAAAATTCAAGGGAAAAATACTCCGGTGAGACAAATGCTATACGTTAAAGCAGCTGCCTCCGATAAATTCCCGCACCAGTGAATTGTGGTGAATGTTTTCGCTGGGCATGGGCAGGAAATAGTCCAAAAACTTCAGCAGACGCTTGGCCTCCACATATTCCGGCGCATCCTTGGGGATCCGGAACAGCAGCGGTTCCGCATAGACCTTTAATACCGCCAGCTCGTATAAAAGTGCGGAGTTGAATATATAATCTGCGCTTTCCTGGAAGGGAAAAATGTACATTTCCTCTCCTCTTCGCACCGAATCCCACATGGCAATAGTTTCCTGTGCAGAGGTGCTTCGTGTTCTGGCGTCCCGGACGATACGGCGGATCAGCCGCCCGTCTGTGGTAGGCAGTGCATTGTGCTCGTCAATAGACAGCTGTGTGAGAGCGCTGATATAAATCTTGAACTTGCTCTCATCCGGCAGCGAATAGGACAGTCTGTCATCAATGCCATGGATGCCCTCGATGACCAATACATCCTCCGGTCCCAGCTGCATATATTTTCCGCGGTATTCCCTGCGGCCGGTCTTGAAATTAAAGGTAGGAAGCTCCACCCGCTCTCCTTTTAACAGTGCAGACATGTCCTTATTGAACAATTCGATATCCAGTGCCTCGAGACATTCAAAATCGTAGTTGCCATTTTCATCCCGGGGGGTCTTGTCACGATCCAGATAATAATCATCCAGGGGAATGGGATGGGGCTTCATGCCAAGGGCAGACAGATGTATGGACAGCCGATGGGAAAAGGTGGTCTTGCCGGAGGAAGAGGGACCTGCGATCATAATAAACTTTTTGGTCCCTGCATGGGCGATGGTCTCTGCCAGCTCACCGATCTGAGCCTCCATATGTGCTTCCTGCATAAGCATGAGATCCTGAATTCTGCCGCTTGCGATGGCATCGTTGAGCTCACCGATATTTTTGACACCCATGCGCTCGCTCCATTCACTGCTGGAGCGCTGAATGGCAAACAGCTTGTCAGAGGGCTCGAAGGGATCTACCAGGCCCGTCTTGGGATCCGGATAGAGCAGCACAAAGCCGTCCTGATAAGCAACCAGATCGAAGCTTTTCACATAGCCGGTAGAGGGCAGCATATAGCCGTAAAAATAATCCTTGTAGCCGTCCAGATCATAGATATTCACCAGTGAGCTGCGCCTGTAGCCAAACAGCTTTTCCTTGTCGCTCATGCCCAGGGAATGAAAGAGCCGGATCGCAGCAGCAGTGGAAATGCTCTCTTTTTTGATGGGAAGATTTTTCGCTGAAAGCTGCTTCATCTGATCTAAAAGCTTCGCCAAAAATTCCTCTGTGATCTCCTGCTTCACGCCGGAAAGTTCGCAGTACTGGCCATCTCCGATGGTTTGCAGTATATGCACATCCGCGCCTGCATCCCCTAACAGCTCATCCACAGCCTTCTGCAGCAACAGCAGTGCGGTGCGGCGGTATGCCTTGATGCCGGAACGGTCTGCCGTCGTAAGAAACACGAGCGTTCCGCTCTCATCGATGGTTTTGCCAAGCTCCCGCAGCCTGCCATTAAAGTAAGCCAGTGCGATGGGCTGGTCATAATTTTTCTGATAATTTTCTGCCAGCTGCTCAAAGGTCATGTCCTCATTGCAGCTAACTGTCTCTTCTCCAATTTTAATCTGATACATAAAAATCCCCCCGATTCTATCTATAAAACGATGAATGGATCATGCCTTTTCTGGGCAACCGTCTCAAGCTGCGGCAGCCTGCTACTTAAGTAATCCTGCATATCGGAAATAAAAATATGCTCGATGCCGTAATGCCCTGCATCGATGATACACAGTCCCTGGGCTGCGGCATCAATGCCGCTGTGATGGTCGATATCTCCCGTAATATACACCTGTGCGCCCTGACCCAATGCATCAGAGATCATGCTTTTTCCGGCGCCCGGGCAGATCGCCACCCGGCGAACCTGGGCGGCCAGATCTCCGAATACTTTCACGCTTTGCAGGCCAAGCCGTTGTTTTATGCGTATGCATAGCTCTTCTGCGCTGCAGGGCGCTTCCATGTTTCCGATGGTTCCAATGCCTAGCAGCTGTCCGTCACGCTCCAGGCAGTCACCCAGCGGTGCCTCCGCGGGAATCCCCAGCCGTTCCGCCGCCAGCGTTCCCATGCGCCGCGCGTCATAGTTGGTATGCATGGCGTAACAGCTGATTCCGCCTCGCAGCAGCTCTACTACACGCCTGCCGATGAGCTGGTCCGTATTGATCCGTTTCAAGGGTGAAAAGATCAGGGGATGATGGGTCAAAAGCAATTGTGCCCCGCAGGCCTTTGCTTCCTCGATGGCCACATCGTCCGGATCCAGTGCCAAAAATACCCGGTGGATCTCCTGGGAACGGTCTCCCACCAAAAGTCCCACATTGTCCCAGTCCCGGGCATCCGCCTCCGGTGCCAGTTCTGTCAATATATCAATCAATTCCTGCAGCTTCATGTCATCTCACCTGCTTTCATATAGTCTGCCGCTGTCTCATTGCGTGCCAGCTGTTCAAGCAATTCTTTTTTTCGCTGTGCGATCCGTGCTCCTCCGATACTTTCATCCGGAAGCCCGTTTAAAATCTGCTGACAGATGGCCCGCTCTCTGTCTAAGTACTGCATCAAAACCGGATGCTTTTTTTGCAGCAGCACCGGACCGTAGGCATCTGCCACGGACTGCTCCAGTCCATTTGCCGTCTCCGTATGAGGGAACTTCTCCCCGGGCAGGATCCGAAGAATGGGATAAAATTTGCCGTCCTCCAGCACAAGATCCTCATCCGCCACGAAATAATGCTGCTCTCTTAAAAATTGTCGCACCTGGGGCAGCTGTGACTGGGGCTCCAGAATCAGCTGGTGCAGTGAACGAGCTACTGCCTGGCCACGGGATAAAATATCCATGATGAGCTCTCCGCCCATGCCGGCGATGACCACAGCGTCCGCCTCATAGGGAGATAACTGGGTGAGTCCGTCGCTAAGTCTGGTCTGGATCACATCCTCCAGCCCTTCAAGAGCGATATGCTCTCTCGCCCGCTGCAGCGGTCCCTGGCCGATATCCATGGCGATCCCCCGACGGATCCGACCGGTCTGGATCAGGTAGATGGGCAGATAGCCGTGATCACAGCCCACGTCCGCCAGCACTCCGGCCGGCTGGACCTGTGCTGCGATGTGCAACAAACGATTCGATAAATGGTTCATATTATTCCAGATAATCCTTTAATTTTCTGCTGCGGCTGGGATGACGCAGCTTGCGCAGCGCCTTTGCCTCGATCTGACGAATACGCTCACGGGTGACATTGAACTCTCTGCCCACTTCCTCCAGGGTACGGGCACGGCCATCCTCCAGTCCAAAACGCAGGGTCAGCACCTTTTTCTCACGCTCTGTCAAAGTATTTAATACTTCCTCCAGCTGCTCCTTTAACAGGGTAAAGGCAGCGGCATCCGCAGGCACCGGCACATTATCATCCTGGATGAAATCGCCCAGATGGGAATCCTCCTCCTCACCGATAGGAGTCTCTAAGGATACCGGCTCCTGGGAAATCTTTAAGATCTCACGCACACGCTCTACCGGCATGTTCATCTCTGCTGCAATCTCCTCAGGGGTAGGTTCCCTGCCAAGCTCCTGCAGCAGCTGTCTGGACACGCGGATCAGCTTGTTGATGGTCTCTACCATATGCACCGGAATACGGATGGTACGGGCCTGATCGGCAATCGCACGGGTAATGGCCTGACGGATCCACCAGGTCGCATAAGTCGAAAACTTGTAGCCCTTTCGATAATCAAACTTTTCAACTGCCTTGATCAGTCCCAGATTGCCCTCCTGAATCAGATCCAGAAACAGCATGCCCCGGCCTACATAACGCTTGGCGATGCTGACAACCAGACGAAGATTCGCCTCTGCCAGACGCTGCTTTGCCTCCATGTCGCCCAGCTCCATACGTTTTGCCAGCTCGATCTCCTCCTCTGCGGAAAGCAGAGGCACCTTTCCGATCTCCTTTAAGTACATACGTACCGGATCCTCGATGCTGACACCGTCCGGCACAGACAGATCGATCTGCTCGACTTCGACCTCGTCTTCCTCCTCCAGAAGGATATCCTCGTCATCATCGTCTGAGATCCGCAGCACATCAATGTTGTGGGTCTCTAAGAATTCCAGAATCTCATCAAACTGCTCCGCATTCAGGTTCATCTCCTTAAAATACTCGCTGATCTCCTGATACTCCAGCATGTTCTTTTTCTTTTTCGCAAGCTCTAACAGCTCCGTCAGCTTCGCCATAAACTGCTCGTTGGGTGTGCTGGCAGGTGTAGCTGCTGCCTTTTCTTCTTTTTTCGTGGTTTTCTTTTCGTTCTCCATTTGTTCCTCCATGATCTATCGTTTACTTGCTTTGGCAGCATCAATATAACGCTGCATATCCTCTAAGCTGGTCACATCGACCTGTTCCTTTTTCTGCTCCAGACTGGCATGACGAATCCTGCCAAGGACATCCTTCAGGGCTTTTTCCTGCTCCTGAGGTGTCTGAAGCTGCGGAAGCCGGGCGTGAAACAGGCCTGCCACCTGACTTTGTTCCTCCTCGTCAGTAAAATGGCTGATGATCTGCGCCGGACTGGCCTTGCCTGTCTCGTACTGCTCATACAAAAGCCCTGCCACTGTTCGATACATGGGCTCTGTAAAATCCTCCGGCCGGATCTCATCCTTAATGCGCTCATAGAGCTGAGGCTGATCTACCAGCCAGGTCAACAAAAGCTTCTGTGCCTGCAGGGTGGCAGACTCCGGCTTTCCCTTGGAATGGATTCCGGATTTCAGCTGTCTGGGCCGCTCCTCACGGCCTGTAACAGGCGCCTTCGCTCCCAGAGTATTGACCAGCCTGCGGAGCTGTTCGTAGCTGATATGATAGTGCTCAGCCACTGCCGTAATATAATTTTCCCGCTCCAGCTCCTCCTCAAAACCAAGCAGTCTCCTGGCTACCTCCTGCTGAAAAGCAGTCTTGCCCTGGGGATCGCTTAGATCATAATCACGCTCTAAGATGC
>CAVITM010000060.1:0-11803 GCA_963645455.1 Moraxellaceae bacterium
AATGCTCTGATGCGCAACGAAGCAAAAACAGGTGTGACTCGCGGGAGCTACGGACGGTGCCACACATCTACCGGTATTTTATCACAGCCTACCACATTTTGAAAAAAAATGCGAAGATTATTAAATTTTCTATAGGTAATTCCTATTTTTTATCATATAATAAGTAGCGAAGCTTAAAATTATTCGGTAAACATAGAGGAGATAGCATATGCCAAAGAGAACAGACATCAACAAGGTCCTGATCATCGGCTCAGGCCCGATCATCATCGGTCAGGCATGCGAGTTCGACTATTCCGGTACACAGGCCTGCAAGGCGCTGCGCAAGCTCGGCTACGAGATCGTACTGGTCAACTCCAACCCTGCCACCATCATGACCGACCCGGAGATCGCAGATGTGACCTACATCGAGCCGCTCAACGTGAAACGACTCGAGCAAATCATCGCCAAGGAGCGTCCGGACGCCCTACTGCCGAACCTGGGCGGACAGTCAGGTCTGAATCTGTGCTCCGAGCTGGCAAATGCCGGCATTCTCGAGAAATACGGCGTACAGGTCATCGGTGTGCAGGTTGACGCCATCGAGCGCGGCGAAGACCGAATCGAATTTAAAAAATCCATGGATGCCATCGGTGTTGAGATGGCCCGCAGCGAGGTATCCTACAGCGTCGAGGAAGCCCTGGCCATCGCCGACCGTCTCGGCTATCCGGTAGTGCTGCGTCCGGCCTATACCATGGGAGGCGCCGGCGGCGGTCTCGTCTATAATAAAGAAGAATTAAAAACTGTCTGTGCACGAGGCCTGCAGGCCAGTCTCGTGGGCCAGGTGCTGGTGGAGGAATCCATCCTCGGCTGGGAAGAGTTAGAGCTGGAGGTCGTTCGTGATGCAGAGGGCAATATGATCACCGTCTGCTTCATTGAAAACATCGACCCCATGGGCACCCATACCGGAGATTCCTTCTGTAGCGCTCCCATGCTCACGATTTCAGAGGAATTGCAGAAGCGTCTGCAGGAGCAGGCTTACAGAATCGTGGATTCTGTCAAGGTCATCGGCGGAACCAATGTCCAGTTCGCCCATGATCCGGTCAGTGACCGTATCTGTGTCATCGAGATCAATCCCAGAACCTCTCGATCCTCCGCACTGGCCAGCAAAGCCACCGGTTTCCCCATTGCCCTGGTATCTGCCATGCTGGCAGCCGGTCTCACCTTAAAGGACATCGAATGCGGCAAGTACGGCACACTGGACAAATACGTTCCGGACGGCGATTACATTGTTATCAAGTTCGCCCGCTGGGCATTTGAAAAATTCAAGGGCGTCGAGGACAAGCTGGGTACACAGATGCGTGCCGTAGGCGAAGTTATGAGCATCGGCAAGACTTACAAAGAAGCCTTCCAGAAGGCGATCCGCTCCCTGGAGACTGGACGCTACGGCCTCGGTCACGCCAAGGACTACGATACCAAATCCAAAGAAGAGCTGCTGCGCATGCTGGCACATCCTTCCAGTGACCGTCATTTTATCATGTATGAGGCACTGCGGGCCGGCGCAACAGTAGATGAGATCTACGACATCACAAAGGTGAAAAAATATTTTGTGACCCAGATGAAGGAGCTGGTGGAAGAGGAAGAAGCGCTGATGCAGCACAAAGGATCCCTGCCCTCCGATGAAGCCCTTATTTCCGCAAAAAAGAACGGTTTTTCTGATAAATATTTAAGCCAGATCCTGGAAATTTCAGAGGACGAGATCCGAAATAAGCGTCTCGCTCTCGGCGTGGAGGAAGCTTGGGAAGGCGTGCATGTCAGCGGAACCAAGGACAGCGCTTACTATTATTCCACCTACAACGCACCGGACAAAAATCCGGTCAAGACCGACAAGCCCAAGATCATGATCCTGGGCGGCGGCCCCAACCGTATCGGTCAGGGCATCGAGTTCGACTACTGCTGTGTTCACGCTGCACTGGCACTGAAAAAACTGGGCTTTGAGACCATCATCGTCAACTGCAACCCGGAGACCGTATCCACAGATTATGATACCTCCGACAAGCTTTATTTTGAGCCCCTGACACTGGAGGATGTGCTGAGCATTTACCATAAGGAGCAGCCCCTGGGCGTCATCGCACAGTTCGGCGGACAGACACCGTTAAACCTGGCAGCACAGCTGGAAAAGAATGGAGTCAAAATCCTCGGTACTTCGCCGGCAGTCATCGATCTGGCAGAGGATCGTGATCAGTTCCGTGCCATGATGGACAAATTGGAGATCCCTATGCCTGAATCCGGCATGGCTACCACCGTAGAGGAGGCCATCGCCATTGCCGGCAGAATCGGCTATCCTGTCATGGTTCGTCCTTCCTATGTGCTTGGTGGCCGAGGCATGGAAGTGGTCTATGACGATGAGAGCATGACCGGCTACATGAATGCAGCGGTTGGTGTGACACCGGATCGCCCGATTTTGATCGATCGTTTCTTAAATCACGCTCTGGAGTGTGAGGCAGATGCCATCAGCGACGGCACCCATGCATTTGTACCGGCTGTCATGGAGCATATCGAGCTGGCAGGCATCCATTCCGGCGACAGCGCCTGCATCATTCCTTCTGTCCATATTTCTGAGGAAAATGTGGCCACCATCAAGGAATATACGAAAAAAATTGCCGAGGAAATGCACGTGCGCGGTTTGATGAACATGCAGTATGCCATCGAAAACGGCCGGGTCTATGTACTGGAGGCCAATCCGAGAGCATCCCGTACCGTGCCGCTGGTTTCCAAGGTATGCAACATCCGCATGGTACCTCTCGCCACGGATATCATCACCAGTGAGCTGACCGGACGCCCGTCGCCCGTGCCTTCGCTGAAGGAGCAGAATATCCCCTACTACGGCGTAAAGGAAGCTGTGTTCCCCTTCAATATGTTCCCGGAGGTAGACCCGATCCTTGGACCTGAGATGCGTTCTACCGGTGAAGTGCTGGGGCTCTCCACCTACTACGGCGAAGCATTTTACAAGGCACAGGAGGCCACACAGACCAAGCTTCCGCTGGGAGGCTCCGTGCTGATCTCCGTCAACCGCAAGGATAAGCCGGAGGTGGCAGAAGTAGCACGGCTGTTTGCGGAGGCAGGCTTCCAGATCTATGCCACCGGCAATACCTACGAGACCATTAAGGAGGCTGGCATTCACGCTATGCTTGTCAAGAAGCTGCAGGAAGGCCGTCCAAATATCCTGGATATGATCACCAACGGTGATATCGACCTGATCGTCAATTCTCCTGTGGGCAAGGACAGCGTCCACGACGACAGCTATCTGAGAAAAGCCGCCATCAAGGGCAAGGTTCCCTATGTGACCACCATCGCCGCAGCCAAGGCTACCGCAAAGGGTATCCTCTACGTTCAGCAGCATGGCAACGGAGATGTCATCTCCCTGCAGGAGCTGCACCGTCAGATTCGTGATAAATAAATGATACTCGCGAAAAAAGGAAGTGGTTTTTGCCACTTCCTTTTTTTGTTACCTTCTTTTGTCTGTACAGATCAGTGCTGTTTTCCCACCGGATCCACCTGTGCGATATCCACCACGGTGAGTTCTCCTGCGCCTGCCTCCAGCGAACGGGCCAGTGCATTGGCTGTATCCAGGGATGTGAGGACATTCACACCGGTCTCGATGGCGGTACGGCGGATCAGGAAGCCGTCACGGCTCTTGTCTCGTCCCTGGGTCGGTGTGTTGATGACCAGATCGATCTTGTGTCCCAGCAAAAGATCCATAACTGTGGGTGACTCCTGATGGAGCTTGTTCACCTTGCGGGCACGCACGCCCTCCTGCTGCAGATATTCTGCCGTATGTCTCGTCGCATAAATCTTGTAGCCCAATGCCTCAAAACGCTTGGCTACCTCGGCAGCCTCCGGCTGATCGGCACGTTTTACCGTAATGATCATCTGCTTATGCTTGGGCAGCTCTACGCCAGCACCCAGGAATGCCTTGTAAAGGGCTTCATCAAAGCTTTTTGCAATGCCTAAGCACTCGCCGGTGGATTTCATCTCCGGTCCAAGGGAGATCTCGGCACCACGAATCTTTTCAAAAGAGAATACCGGCATCTTGATGGCAAAATAATCAGCCGCCGGCTGCAGCCCGGGCTCGTATCCAAGATCCCGGATGGTTTTGCCTAAGATCACTTCCGTCGCCAGATCCACGATGGGAATTCCGGTGACCTTGCTGATATAAGGAACGGTACGGGAGGATCTGGGATTGACCTCGATGACGTAAACCTCGTCTCCAACAGCGATAAACTGAATGTTGATCAGACCCCGTACATGCAGTGCTTTTGCCAGCCTTCTGGAATATTCCGCGATGGTCTCCTTGACGGTGTCGCTGACGGTGGGCGCCGGATAGACAGAAATACTATCGCCGGAATGAACGCCGGTGCGCTCGATATGCTCCATGATACCCGGAATCAAAATATCCGTGCCGTCACAGACTGCATCCACCTCCAGCTCCTTGCCCATGAGATATTTATCCACAAGGATGGGATGATCCTGCTCGATCCGGTTGATGATCTCCATGAATTCCTCGATCTCTTCATCCGTATAGGCGATCTGCATGCCCTGTCCGCCCAGCACATAGGACGGGCGCACCAGTACCGGATAGCCCAGCTCGTGAGCAACTTTTTTTGCCTCTTCTGCGGTAAATACGGTTCCGCCTGCCGCTCTGGGAATCTGTGTCTCCTGCAAAATCTGATCAAAAAGCTCCCGATCCTCTGCCGCATCTACATCCTCCGGCGCAGTACCAAGAATCGGCACGCCCATTTTTTGCAGGCTTTCCGTCAATTTTATAGCGGTCTGACCACCAAATTGCACGACAGCCCCATCCGGATGTTCAATATTGACCACATTTTCCACATCCTCCGGGGTCAAAGGCTCAAAATACAGCTTGTCAGCAATATCAAAATCCGTAGATACTGTCTCCGGATTGTTGTTGATGATGATGGTCTCATAACCGGCTTTTGCGAAGGCCCATGTGGCATGGACACTGCAGTAGTCGAACTCCACGCCCTGTCCGATACGGATCGGGCCGGAGCCCAGCACCAGTACTTTTTTGCGGGGTGCGCCTTCAGTCTGATATTCGCTGGCCTCATCCTGGCTTCCGAAAACAGAGTAAAAATAAGGCGTCTCTGCCGCGAACTCTGCCGCACAGGTATCTACCATCTGGAAGGAGGCGCAGATGCCATTGTCATAACGGAGCTGTTTGATCTCATCCTCGCTGCGGCCGCTGAGACGGGCAATCACGCAATCCGGAAATTCGATGCGCTTGGCCTCGGTCAGCAGCTCCTTGGTCAGCTCCTCTTTTGAAAGACGCTGCTCCATCTCTACGAGAATGGCGATCTTGTCGATAAACCACTCGTCAATTTTTGTAATGTCATGAATCGTCCGGTAGTTGATGCCCTTTCGGATGGCCTCTGCGATCACATAGATTCTCCGGTCATCCACGATCTTCATGCGCTCGATGAGCTCCTGCTCGCTGAGACCGGAAAAATCATAGGACTGGAGGCAATCCACGTGCTGCTCTAGGGAACGGATGGCTTTCATCAGCGCGCCCTCAAAGTTGTTGCAGATGCTCATGACCTCTCCGGTGGCCTTCATCTGCGTCGTCAGCGTGTGCTTTGCAGTGATAAATTTATCAAAAGGCAGACGCGGAATCTTTACTACGCAGTAGTCCAGCATGGGCTCAAAGCTGGCATAGGTTTTTCCGGTGATGGCATTTTTTATCTCATCTAACGTATAACCCAAAGCGATCTTGGCTGCAACCTTTGCGATGGGATAGCCTGTCGCCTTGCTGGCCAGGGCAGAGGAACGGCTGACACGGGGGTTGACCTCGATGACACAATATTCAAAGGAATCCGGCTTCAATGCATACTGTACGTTGCAGCCGCCGGTGATATTTAATTCGGTAATGATGTTCAGCGCAGAGGTACGAAGCATCTGATATTCTTTATCGCCCAAGGTCTGGGACGGTGCCACGACGATAGAATCTCCGGTATGTACACCCACGGGATCGATGTTTTCCATATTACATACGGTGATGCAGTTGCCTGCTGCATCCCGCATAACCTCGTACTCGATCTCCTTCCAGCCGGCGATGCAGCGCTCTACCAGCACCTGGCCTACGCGGCTTAGACGCAGTCCGTTGGATAAAATATCGATAAGCTCCTGCTCGTTATGGGCGATACCGCCGCCGCTGCCGCCAAGGGTATAGGCAGGACGAAGCACTACCGGATAACCGATGGTATTAGTGAATTTGATACCATCCTCGACGCTCTCTACCACGAGAGATGGTGCGACGGGCTCACCGATTTTTTCCATGGTATCCTTAAATTCCTGACGATCCTCTGCTTTTTTGATGGTCTCGGCAGTGGTTCCGATGAGCCGGACACCATTTGCCTCTAAAAATCCGCTCTCGGCCAACTCCATACCAAGATTGAGTCCGGCCTGGCCGCCCAATGTGGGCAGCACGCTGTCAGGACGCTCTTTTAAAATGATCTGCTCTAACACTTTCGCCGTCAGGGGCTCGATATAGACCTCGTCTGCGATATCCTTATCGGTCATGATGGTGGCAGGATTGGAGTTGACGAGACATACCTCGACGCCTTCCTCTTTTAAGGAGCGGCAGGCCTGGGTGCCTGCATAGTCAAACTCGGCAGCCTGTCCGATGACAATCGGACCGGAGCCAATGACAAGTACTTTTTTGATATCTGCATGCTTCGGCATTAGCGTTTTCCTCCCATCATATCGATAAATCTGTCAAACAAATATGCACTGTCCTGGGGTCCCGGAGATGCTTCGGGATGGAACTGGACGGTAAAAATCTTTTTTCCCACATAGGAAAGTCCCTCGTTGGTGCCGTCATTGACATTCACAAAGGCAGGGACAGCCACAGCCTGGTCGAGGGTATCCGTATCCACCACGTAGCCATGGTTCTGGGAAGAAATATAGACGCGGCCGGTGGACAGATCCTTGACGGGATGATTGCCGCCGCGGTGTCCGTATTTTAATTTGTGTGTGTCCGCTCCGGTCGCCAGTGCCATGAGCTGATGTCCCAGACAGATGGCAAAAATCGGAACATCTGAGGCATAGAGCTTTTTGATCTCCTGGATGATCTGGGTGCAGCTCTTGGGATCTCCGGGGCCGTTGGAGAGCATGATGCCGTCCGGCTGGCTGGCCAGAATCTCCTCGGCGCTGGTATTCGCCGGATAGATGGTCACCTCGCAGCCCCGCTTGTTTAAGGAGCGGGCAATATTGCTTTTCGCACCAAAATCAAGCAGCGCCACACGCTTGCCGCTGCCCTTTAACACACATTTTTCTTTGCATGTGACTTCCTCTACCACATTGCCTACGCTGTAAGCTTTTAATTTAGGCAAAATCTCATCCAGCTGATAATCTGCATCTGTGGTGATCATGCCGTTCATCGTGCCTTTTTCGCGCAGAAGCTTGGTCAGCGCACGGGTGTCAACGCCGGCGATGCCCGGAATATCATGCTTTTCCAAAAAATCCTGAATGCTTCCCTCACAGCGGAAATTGCTGGCTGTTCTCGATAATTCCCGAACGATAAAGCCCTTGACCCACGGTTTTTTTGACTCCATATCACTGAAATTGATGCCGTAATTACCGATCAGTGGGTAGGTCATGGTCACTGCCTGGCCGGCATAGGAAGGGTCTGTCAAAACCTCTAAGTAGCCTGTCATGGATGTGTTGAACACGATCTCACTGATGACCTCCCGTCGGGAGCCAATGGCAGTCCCGGCAAATACATGTCCGTCTTCAAGTATGAGAAAAGCTTTCATCTTTTATGTCCTTTCTGAATAGTTACGCAAATTTTTTCAATTATATTACATTCAAGGTTAGATTTCAAGTTATATTCTTAGGTGTTTCGGCCAACCGATAGGGATCGGCAACACTGTTCCCTGCTGGTTTCCCTACCCTCGTCGCGCCCTATCAACGAAACACATCGGCGCCGAAACTGGCTTGCTCGGTCGGGAAAAATCGCAGAAAACAGCATCGCACGATCCCTATCTCCCTGGCTGGCGTTACCTTTCTCGCATGCACTAAAGCTGTGCGGAGGCACGGCTCAGGCGCATGCCAATGACATAAAAATTGCTGTAAGGGTCAGCCCGACCCCTACAGCATTCACATCTAGTGCTTCGGCGTAAGAACCGTCTTGCCGCCCATATACGGCTGCAGAACGCTGGGAATATTTACGCTTCCGTCCTCGTTTAAATTGTTCTCCAAAAATGCAATCAGCATACGCGGCGGAGCAACCACCGTATTGTTCAACGTATGTGCAAAATATTTATTGCCATCCGCATCCTTGACACGGATCTTCAAGCGTCTCGCCTGCGCATCACCCAGGTTCGAACAACTGCCTACCTCAAAATACTTCTTCTGACGGGGAGACCATGCCTCCACATCACAGGATTTTACCTTCAGATCCGCCAGATCACCTGAACAGCACTCCAGTGTACGAACCGGAATATCCATGCTGCGGAACAGATCCACCGTATTCTTCCAGAGCTGATCATACCAGTACTTTGAATCCTCAGGCTTGCAGACAACGATCATCTCCTGCTTTTCAAACTGATGGATCCGGTATACACCACGCTCCTCGATGCCGTGGGCACCCTTTTCCTTGCGGAAGCAGGGAGAATAGCTGGTCAGTGTATAAGGAAGCTTCTCCTCCTCATGAATCGTATCGATAAATTTACCGATCATAGAGTGCTCTGAAGTACCAATCAGATAGAGATCCTCTCCCTCGATCTTGTACATCATGGCATCCATTTCCTCAAAACTCATGACACCTGTCACCACATTGCTGCGGATCATAAACGGCGGTACACAATAGGTAAAGCCGCGGTCAATCATAAAATCTCTCGCATAAGAGATCACTGCAGAATGCAGTCTGGCGATATCGCCCATCAGATAATAAAAACCATTGCCTGCTACCTTGCCGGCCGCATCCAGATCAATTCCGTCAAAACGGCTCATAATGTCGGTGTGATAGGGAATCTCAAAATCCGGAACCACCGGCTCACCAAACTTCTCGATCTCCACATTGTGGGAATCATCCGGTCCGATGGGAACCGAAGGATCGATGATATTGGGGATCATCATCATATCGGCAACTACTTTTTCAGAGTAGGTCTTTTCCTGCTCCTCAAGCTCTGTCAGACGTGCGGCAAACTCTGCCACCTGTGCCTTGACCTTCTCTGCCTCTTCCTTTTTGCCCTCCTTCATGAGAGCACCAATCTGCTTGGAAAGCTGATTTCTTCTGGCACGAAGATCATCCGCCTCCTGCTTGGCTGCGCGGGATTTGGCGTCGAATTCAATCACCTCATCCACCAGGGGAAGCTTTTTGTCCTGAAATTTCTTTTTAATATTTTCCTTTACCGCATCCGGGTTTTCACGTAAAAATTTGATATCGATCATTGTTTTGCCTCTTTATCTGAGTATTAATCTAACGGATATTTATCAGTCAGTGTCTTGACGATGGCCTTGGCAGCAGGGATGGCACTCTCGCCCTCCTTGATGATCATGGCGATGGCCTCTGCGATCTTGTCCATATCCTCCGTATTCATGCCACGGCTGGTCACAGAGGGTGTACCGATACGGATACCACTGGTCACGAAGGGCTTCTGAGGATCGTTGGGAATCGTATTCTTGTTGGCAGTGATGTTGGCCGCATCCAGGAGCTTTTCGATCTCCTTGCCGGTCAGCTCGAAGGGTGTCAGATCGATCAGCATCAGATGATTGTCTGTGCCGTCTGATACGATCTTGATGCCACGGGACTGCAGTCCCTTGCACAGCGCCTGGGCATTGTCTATGATGCCCTGCTGGTATACCTTGAAGGAAGGCTGCAGCGCCTCCTGAAAGCAGACAGCCTTTGCAGCGATCACATGCATCAGCGGTCCGCCCTGTACACCAGGGAATACCGCCTTGTTAAACTTGTATTTGTCAGCAGTCTCCTGCTTGCCGCAGAGGATCATGCCGCCGCGGGGTCCACGCAGTGTCTTGTGGGTCGTGGTGGTCACAACGTCTGCATAGGGAATGGGGCTCTCATGGAGTCCGGCAGCTACCAGACCTGCGATATGAGCCATATCCACGAAGAGGATCGCACCTACCTCGTCTGCGATCTGGCGGAATTTTTTAAAATCAATGGCACGGGCATAAGCAGATGCACCGGCTATGATCATCTTGGGCTGGCACTCCTTTGCGATGGCCAGCACATTGTCATAATCGATCACGCCATCATCGCCTACTCCGTAAGGCACAATGTGAAAATAAGTACCGGAGAAATTCACCGGGCTTCCGTGTGTTAAATGTCCGCCATGGTCAAGATTCATACCCATCACGGTATCACCGGGCTTAAGACACGCGAACTGTACGGCCATGTTTGCCTGTGCACCGGAATGAGGCTGTACATTGACATATTCAGCACCGAACAGCTTCTTTGCACGCTCTCTGGCCAGTTCCTCTACCACATCCACACAGTCGCAGCCACCGTAATAACGGTGTCCGGGATATCCTTCTGCATATTTGTTGGTCAGCACACTGCCCATGGCAGACATCACTGCATGGCTGACCCAGTTCTCTGAAGCGATCAGCTCGATATGACTGTTCTGACGCTCACTCTCTGCCTGAATCGCTGCTGCGATCTCGGGATCTACCTTTTGGATCTCTTCCATCGTATACATATCGGTCCTCCTCATGTATGAAAGCTAGGGCAATCGACGCATGGCCGGTTGCCCTGGTTTTAAGTTCCTGATTATTTCTTTGCTTTTGCCTTTGCCTTTTTGCCTGCTTTTACAAAATGTGTTTTCATATCATACCACAGGTTCGTGGAGATACATACGGAAGAAAACAGACCGGCTACAATACCTACCATCAGAGGCAGTGAAAAATCGCGGATGGATGCCACGCCCATGATGTAGAGCAGCAATACCATGACAAAGGTGGTCAGTGAAGTATTGACTGAACGGGACAGTGTCTGGGTAATGCTGACATTGCCGATGTTTGCAAGCTCTTCCTTGGATACCTTCGCCTTGCCATGGAGATTCTCACGGATACGGTCGAATACGACGATGGTATCGTTGATGGAATAACCTAAGATCGTCAGCATCGCTGCGATAAATGTAGATCCAACCGTGATACGCACCAGAGCGTAGCTGGCAAGTACCAGTAAAATATCATGAATCAATGCAATCACGGCTGCGGATGCAAAACGGAAATCCTGGAACCGGAAGGCAATGTAGATCATGATGAGAATCACAGCGATGATCACGGCCACAACTGCATCACTGGTCATCTCAGAGCTGATGGTGGAGCTGATGGACTGTGAAGAAATCGTTGATTCATCTACATTATAATTGTCTACAAAAATCTTGTTGAAGGACTCACGCTCCTCTAAGTTCAGATTTCTGGTCTTGAAGATGACGCCGGTGCTGTCTGCTACCTTCTGAACATATACGTCTGAGTCTCCGGTCACTTCCATTACGAGGGGAGTCATCTCCTCATCGATCTGCTCTAAGGTATATTCCTCATCAAAATATACGGTAGTGGATGTACCACCCACAAACTCAAGGCTTAAGTTCAATGCGCCGTCACCGTTTGCTGCATGAACAGCCATACCGATAAATCCGGAAGCGATACATACCAGACCGATGGCATAAAAGATCGGACGTCTCTTGACAAAATCGATGGTCTTTAAATTTCTGGACTTGCCGTAGAACTTCGCGTCCTTGATGCCAATGCCATAGAAAGAATAAACCACATATCTGGTCACAAACAG
>CAVITM010000061.1:0-11772 GCA_963645455.1 Moraxellaceae bacterium
CCTATTACCCTTTCGCTTGTAAAAATTGCCCGAAGCCTGCATACCCCGGGCAATCTCTGCTTACAGTTTCCTATTTGTAAAGCTTTGTTACATCGATGAAGCCTCTCATAAGAGTTGAGAATCCCTTAATGTCATTGCTCATAACAGAAGCTCTCATTTCCGGAGCAAGGTTAGAACAAATCACATCATCCTTAATTACCTGGTCAAATTCTGTTGCAAGCTCTTTTAACTTGGTCTCATCTGATTCCTGAATGATATCTGTGATCAGGGCATCGATATCATCGGTTGTCCACTTAGGTCCGCCAATTACCATACCATCGCCATATACGTTCATATCCTGAAGGAATGGACATACAGAAGCAGTTGTACGAACGGAAGGTGTATCACCAACTACGCAGAGATCATAATCTCCACCGAATGCCTGCTCTACAAACTGTGCCGTATCAGGAGTGTCAATGGTTACATTAATGCCAACCTCAGCCAGATTTGCCTGGATAACCGTATAAAGCGGTGTATTCTCTGAAGTACCAAGAATCGTGATCTCGATCGGATCTGTGTAACCAGCGTCTGCAAGGATCTGCTTTGCGCCTTCGATATCTACTGCACGCTCCTCTGCAGTATATGCAGAAGAATAATAGGTACAGATTGAATCAAAGTATGAGTCACAAGGTGAGGCAAAACCAGCGGTTGTTACCTGTGTGGTAGCATCAAAATCAAGTGCCTTGTCGATGGCCTGGCGAACTGCAAGATCCTTGGTGGCTCCTGCATTGTCACCCATGTTGTACCACAGATGTGTGGACTGACCGAAGGAATAGATCGTAGTTGTTACAGCATCGTTAGCTGCATAGGTAGCTGCCTGGCTAACCGGAATATCAATGGTGACATCCGCATCTCCTGACTCAACAGCCATCTCTCTGGAAGCTGCATCAGATGTAAATGTAAATACGATCTCCTTGAAGTATCCTACATAATCTGTATCCCAGTAGTCTTCATTTCTCTCAAGTGTAATAGACTGACCGTTCTTCCACTCCTTGAACTTGTAGGGGCCGGAACCGATCAGCGGATTGGTGGAAGCAGCCTCTAAACCGCCTACTGCATTAATCTCATCCTCAGTTACGATACCGAAATTTGTCCAGCTCATCATGATCAGGAAATCCGGTGCTACAGAATTAAACTCGATGACAACAGTGTGATCATCCTCTGCTGTTGCTCCAACGATGTTTTTACCGGTATCTGTTGACTGGTTCTGTGCTACCCAGATCTCATTACAGGTATATACCACATCATCTGCTACCAGCGGTGTGCCGTCGCTCATGGTAACTCCGTCGCGAAGGGTGAATTTCAAATGAGTATCATCAACCCACTCCCACTCAGTTGCAAGACCCGGCTTCAGCTCGTCTGTACCATAGTCATATCTTACAAGTGTATCCAGCAGACAGTTGCCGACGATCTGCTCTTCGTTCTCGGTCTTGGCTACCGCCGGTCCATAGAGACAGGAAGGCTCAGCTGACAGGGCAACCGTAAGTGTCTCATCTGTTTTCGTAGTGTTTGCCGCATCCTGATTTGGCTGAATGATGTTTGCTGCCTGTGCGGCATCAGCAGAATCAGCTGAATCATCAGTTGCTGTCGAATCTGATGATTCTGTTGATGTGTCCTGTGAGGTAGCGTCATCTGAGCTTCCTCCGCATGCTGTGAGCGAAAGTACCATCACTCCCGCCAACGTTGCTGCTAAAAGTTTTTTCAATTTCATGTTTACCCTCCTTATATGGTTTCCTCAATTGATAGTTAGAGTATACCAAGTCAGAGCTCCCGCAGCCATTTCTAAAATCACCTTATGCATAGTGAAAAATAACCTCATGAACCGCCAGTTTCCGGGTCAGGTCATAATTTAGTGATATTTTGATGATCATGTAAAAACGGGTCAAAATTATACATAAAAAAAGAAAAGCCATCCGTTTTCATTCAAACAGACAGCTCTTCTCAATAGTAAAATTATAAGCCTAATTACAGGGCTGAAGCACATCCCAGTGCTCTGCCAGCCGGCCGTCTACCAGGCGGTAGATGTCTACTACTCTGCAGCGGGTATTTCCTTCCGGATCCACATTTTTCAAATAGCAGACCACCATGTCGTCCTCAGCCACCAGCATCTTGATGGTCAGTGCAAATGTAGGCTCAGCTACAAACTTCTCGGCGAAAGCTTTCTTTAAGCCTTCCCGTCCCTGGGTAACACCCGGGTTGTGCTGGATGTAATCCTCACGGACATACTTATCAGCAGCCTCTACTACATGATCATTGAAAAACTCCTTGTAGAAGGCTCTGATCACCTCTTTGTTTTTCTCTTCCATTGATTCCTCCTTGCCCCAACCGGTCAGTCAGGTGCCGCACATCCTACTCCTGGATCAAAGTGTCAAAATCTGTGATGCGTTTCATCTGCTCCTCGATGTAATCTTTTTTCGCCATCATTTTCGGAC
The DNA here is from genome assembly GCA_963645455.1 of Moraxellaceae bacterium. Lineage (GTDB taxonomy): Bacteria > Bacillota > Clostridia > Lachnospirales > Lachnospiraceae > W0P33-017. Next base: position 2,472 of record CAVITM010000061.1, read on the forward strand.
CGCAGATCGCACCAAAGCCCTGAATCTCTGTTGTATGCTCACGAAGACCTGCAAATGTGCCCCGGGCTCTCGCCTGCTGAGCCTCAGAGAAGGTTACATTAAGCTTCTCACCATCGATGGAGATCTTGCCCTCGATTCCACAGATCGGGCACTCTACGGTTGTGGTGCCATTCACTGTCAGAAGGTTCTGATGACATACCGGGCAGGTACCCATACCCTTGGGTCCATAAAACTCTACATCTTCATCCTTCATATTTACAGCTGCAGCTGTGCGCTTGCCGATCTCATGCATATGGTCGATCAGCTCATCATCTACATAAGGATTGCCGATCAGTCCCATAGCATTGGCATTGTAGTTGGCTACAACCTTCATCATTGCCGGGAATCCAAACAGATGAAGTGATGCCGTACCCATGGATGTCCAGTTTTCTGTGCTTGCACCGCCTACTGAAATATAGGATACCGTACGTCTTCTCAATCGCTCCATCGGGTAAGCATCCGGATCTCCCGGCATCTCACCGCTTCTTCTCTTATCCAGTACCCAGTTGATAGCCGATACATCATGACGGCATGAAAAACGATCAACGAAATTCTTGAACTGTCCGGTAGGCTGAAGTACATAGACGGGAGCTGCCAGAATAATGGCATCTGCCTGATGAATCTCCTCTTCGATCATCTGCAGATCGTCCTTGATCACACAGCCATTGTCCTTGCCATGCTCCAGACCCTGGGAGCATGCGCCGCAGCCCCAGCAGCGCTCAATTTTGAGGCGGTTCGTGTTAATGAAGCGAATCTCTGCCTCCGGAAATTCTGCCTTTGCACCATACAGCGCTTCCTTGCAAAGGATGTCACAATTTGCGTTTTTCCTTCCAAAGGATAACCCCAATACTTTCATTTTTTATTCCCTTTCTGCTAAGTCATTTTATTTTTCTTACAAGACAAAGTGTATCATCTTACAAAGAACCATTCTTCCACGCATATGCCTTGTTTTCGGGGGTTAAAATCACCCAGTCATATTCTTTGCCAAAGCATAAGGTCACAATCATATATCATATTTTGACCTATTCGAAATCGACCGATTTTCCGGTACGGCCGGACTCACGAACGGCATCCATCAGCATAAGTACCCGGCGAACCTCCGGAATCTTTACCAGGAAATCTTCCTGGCCGTGATATGCCCGGATATAATTCTCAAAGAAATTGCGATGCTCTGTATGCACCTTCGGAAGCTCCTCTGTAACAATCCGTCCCTCCGGAGCAGGACCAAAGGAGCGGGTCGGGCCTGCCGCTGTCATGGTGCGCTGTCCTCCTACATTTGTGAGAAGGCTGGTGGTGCGGACAATCTTGCCCTCCGGGAAAAATCCGTCCACATAGGCGGTTCCTTTGTTTCCGGCTAAAAACCAATGACGCTCAAACCACTTATCCTGAACCTTATCTGCCAGGTAGTAGGTGCCCAGCTCCAGGGTGGCAGTCACACCATTATCAAAACGCATCATAATCTGGAAGTAATCATCCACTTCTTCATTAATGACATTTCTTATATCAGCAAATACGGACTTGAGCTTAGCTCCCGGAAACATGAAGCAAAGCTGATCCAGCAGATGCACGCCCCAGTCATACAGCATTCCGCCGCCTTCGCTGCGGCGTACATGCCAGTCATGCATATTGCCATTGAATCCGTAGAGCTGATTTTTCACAGCATATACATCTCCCAGGGTGCCTGAGTCATACACAGCCTTTGCCGTATTGAAATCCGGATCATATCTTCTCTGCTGATGTACGGTAAATCTCACGCCTGCCTTTTTTACAGCCGCTTCCATATCATCAAGCTCTGCCAGGCTCAAAGCTACCGGCTTTTCACAAATGATATCCTTGCCGGCCTGCGCAGCCCGGATCACAAGATCACGATGCTGGTTGTTGTTTGCTGCGATCAGAACCACATCTACCTCCGGATCCAAAAACAGTTCTTCATTGTCGGCGTATCTCTTGACGCCCTCTGCCACATCTTCCAGCTGCTTTTTTTCTATGTCCGAAATACCTACAAGCTTGATTCCCGGGAAATCAAGGAGCATTTTTTCATGCTCATGTCCCATAAAACCATGACCGATGATTGCAATTCTAATATCCTGTGCCATATCATTTTCCTCCATCTGAATCGTTACATTTTCCTCGAGATCAGTGTTTCTTAAACCGACCCACCTTTGTCAGTCTGTCCGGAAGCTTCGGCAGCTTGTCCGAAGTGATCACAATCGCATCCTCCTCACAGGCCTCCACACATTTGCCGCACTGTGTACAGTCGAATTCATCAATCATGTGAATGAAGCCCTTTTTGCCCTCGATGCAGTCCTCGGGACATACATCTGCACACTCCTCACAGCCTGTACAGGTATGAGGATTGATATAGATATGAGAAAAGGAATTGCACACGCCGGCCGGACATTTATGATTCTTAATATGATCAGTAAACTCCTCTGCAAACTCCTCAAAGGCAGACATGGCCACCTTTGCAGCCTCATGGCCTAAGGAGCACAGCGTTTCACTGCACATAGCCTGGCCGATCTCTCCGGTAAGTTCCCGGAAATCAGCCTTGCCCCGGCTCTCCGTGATCTCCTTTTGCTCATATGCCAGCTGGATCAGACCCTCTCGGCAAAATACACATCTGCCGCAGCTGACCTTCCGGTAATTCATCAGCTTCTTGTAGGTGAGATCCACGATACATTCCTTATCCGTGATCACCTGGATACAGCCATCCGTCACAGCCTCTGCGGTAAGCTCTGCTGCCTCAGCAGCCCTGTAAAACCGGTAAGCAGTATAGACTGCCTTTGCGGATGACAGCTCTACAATATCCGAAAGCTTCGTATCGTTGGGATATTTTTCTACACCGTCAGCCACCACGATATATTTGCCGGCCTCATAATTTCCTGCCAATGCTTTCGCCAGATCCAAAGCTCCGGCAATATGAAGCTTCAGATCATTTTCTGCGGCTCTGGCATTGATGATGCCTGTTTCTATCCGAATGCCTCTGGCTGTGGCTGCACCGGCAAGGCTCTCTGCCAGCGCTTCCTCCCCTTCCGGAAGATAAAGTACCGCATGGCTGCTGCCTAATGCAAATGCTGCTGCCGCAATTCCGTCAAGCACGGACTCTGCATCCTCCCGCAACAGAATCAGTAACGCTTTGCCGCAGTCCCCATTATTCAGTCCGCAGACCACCGCCGGTGTGGATTCTTTAGCATTTTTCGTCAGGTTTTTGATCTGTTCAGCGATATTTACGGGATAAAGCCCCTGATCGCAAACATGAGCTATTTTTTCAAGAAGCTCTGCCGGCTTAAGTCCATTCACATCCTTACATGTATACATTTACTCAGCCTCCCTTCCTGAAAAATCGCCCCAGGTTCTCGGCGAAGAAATACCCAGCCGCAAATCACACTGCAGACAGCGTCCTGCTTCTGCACATGCGGCAGAGTCACACAGACCATGATCAAAAAGTCTGAAATTATCCTGGCGAACAGCTGCCTCATCAATCTCGGGCTGCTGCCGTTTCAAATCACCGAAGCCCTCAATCTTTCCGATATAAGGATCCGGTGTCTCCACCGGAGCCAGCACCTCATCAATATTCCCGTCGCCGCCTAGATAAAGATCGATCTGACTGGCAGCCTCTCTTCCGGACTCAATAGCCTGGACCACTGATTTTGTGCCGTAAATACAGTCACCGGCTGCGAAAATACCATCGATATTGGTGCGCTTATCCTTTTCCATGTCTGTGACTGCAATACTGTTGGCCCGTCCCAGGGTGATTCCGGCATCCTCACTGATGCCGCAGCGCTGTCCGGTTGCAAAAATAACCGTGTCACAGTCGATATGATGCAGCGATCCCTCTTCCTTTTTGATGATGGCCCGCCTGTTTTCGTCAAATGAAAATTCCTCTACATTCATGAAATCCACGCCGGTCACGTGATCCGCACCGGTAATCGCCTCAAAGGTCTGTGCCGGATGAATCAGGATGCCTTCCTCCTGGGCCTGGGTAATCTCCTCCTCAGAAGAAGTCATGGCTTCTCTGGCCTCCAGGCAGGCAACATGGATTTCCTCTGCTCCCAGTCTTTTTGCGGTACGGGCACAGTCCATGGCTACATTTCCTCCGCCCAGCACTACGATGCGTTTGCCAAGCCCGGTCTCCTGTCCCAGGGATGCCTCCCGTAAAAACTGGATATTCAGCAGCACGCCGGGTAAATCCGAGCCGGTCATGGGCAAACGCACACCTACATGGTTACCGATGGCCATAAGCACTGCATCGTAATCCTTTAACAGCTCCTTCGGATCATCCACCCGGGTATTGGTCTCTATTTTTACTCCCTGATCTACAAATACCTGAATCTCCTCCTGCACCATTTCCCTGGGAAGTCTGTAGGAAGGAATTCCGTAGGAGCACATGCCGCCGGCTGTAGGAAGCGCCTCCTTCACCGTCACGTCATGTCCCTGTTTTTTCAGGTAATAAGCTGCTGTAAGGCCGGCCGGACCGCCGCCTACCACACAGACCCGCTTGCCTGTATCCGCCAGCTGCTTGCCTTTGCCTTTCCAATATTTTCCCGAATCATGCTCCACCGCATACCGCTTCAGGTTCCGAATGGACATGGCCTCATTCAGGCATTCTCTCTTGCACTGCTCCTCACATACATGATTGCAGACATAACCGAGGGTCTTGGGCATCGGCAGCTTTTCACGAATCACAGCTGCAGCTTCGTCATTTTTACCCTCCTTCACATAACGGATATATCTGGGAATATCTGTATGTGCCGGGCAGGCAGCCTTGCAGGGCACTACCACATCCTCTTTTTTCTCCTCCGGACGAGCCATCATCAGCTTGTCCCGAAGGGTACCGGTGGGACATACCTCTACGCAGGCCTGACAGAACCGGCAATCTGAATCTTTCAGCAGCCGATCCTTGATCGTACCGGTATATACTTCCAGATCCTCCCGCTTCTGATACTGCAGGACACCCACACCTCTCAGATCATTGCAGGCTCTGACACAGCGGCCGCACAATACACACCTGTCCATATCATGGAGAATGAGGGGATTTTTATCATTTACCGTAAAGCCCTTGGTGCGCATCTTCAGCCGTCCCGTCTTCGGTCCGATATACTGGATCAGAATCTGAAGCTCACAGTGTCCGTACTTCGGACAGGTAGAGCACTCAGCCGGATGTCCGGTCAGAAGAAGCTCCAGCGCCAGCATACGTTTTTTCTGCACTGCCTCCGTATTTGTCCGTATCTCAAGACCATCGTAAGCCTTCAGCTTGCAGGAGGGTGTGGTGCCTTCCTGGCCTTCTACCTCCACGACGCACATACGGCAGGAGCCAAGTGGTAAAAGATCCTTATGGTGACAGAGATGAGGAATATAAATGCCGGCGTCCAATGCACATTCCAGTACATTTTTTCCCTCCGGTACCTCAAGCTTCGTCCCATCAATTGTAATTGTTACAGCCATGGTCGTTGCCTCCATTTTTTTATTTGTTCGTTCTCTTCTGTAATCCTCTGACATATAGTACCACGAGAACTGCCAGAATAATCATGCCTGCTGCAGCAACGATAAACTGGTTCACAGGCGTGTTGCCTCCCAGGGCAGTGGACATACCGCTCATTGCCACCGGTGCAATGAGGCCTCCGATGCCTCCGATAATTGAAAAGATGCCGCTGGCCTTAGCCACTGCCTCCGGCTCTACAATAATGCTGAGCAGATATGAAGCCATCGCCATAAAGCAGCTCAGTGATACGCCGCAAAGGGCACTGGCGATCAGCACGCCTGCCATGCCGGGCACAAAAAGAAGTGCCAGATATCCAAGGCCTGCCGCAAAAATCGATGTGGGCAGCGTTGCATTTTTCAGCAATCCGGAAATCTTTGTAAATAATGCCCCGCAGATCAGTGCAAATGCGGAATTAAAAGCTGTTGCCAGTCCTGACGCAGAAGTACCGGCGTTTACACTCTCTGTAATGTAAAGACTGATGTTGGTGCTGTAAGCATTGATAAAAAGTGTGTGAAAAAACGACATGCCGGAGATGAGAAATACATCCATATTCAACTTGGCATCCGCCGCTTTTTCTGCCGGTGTGGGAGCTGTCCGCTGCTGTGTCAGGAACACGCCCAGTGCGCTGATAAAGCCTACCGCATATACCAGATAGAAGTACCGGACACCTGCCGTGGCAAACATGGCACCTGCCATATTGCCGCACATCGCACCAAGTCCCATACCTACTACGTGAAGTCCCAGGGCTCCCGCTCTCTCTTCCGGCTCAAAAACCTCTGCGATCACCGCCGTATTGAGAGGACTTACAATACCAAAGCCCAGGCCGATCAGAATCCGGGCCAGCATCAGTACTGCGAAGCTGTCCGTAAAAAACGGAAGCACACCGCTGACTCCGATCACCAAAAGGCCAAAAATCTGCAAATCCTTTTTTGACCATTTGGTGGTCATCCAGCCAATCAGTGCAGAGCCTACCATCAATAGTCCATAGGGAATCGTCTGCAGCAGCTGGATCAGCGTTGTGTCGTACTGCGCATACTGTTGGCTCACCAGACTGAGTACGGGCATAATGCCCGTAATATTCAGTCCGAATGAGAATGCAACAAAAAATACACTAAAGAGTGTTTTTGTTTTTCGTGTCATAGTTCTAGTCTTCCTCGTTCTCTACGTATTCGCAAGCTTCCATACCTGCGATACGGCCTGTATTAACCGCAAATCCCATGGAGTTGCCCGGCAGTAAAAACATGTAGCTGTCATCATAGATGTTACATGCATCTGCTCCCGCAGCATAAAGACCGGGAATCGGTTCAAACTCTGCGTCACACGCCTGGCAGTTCTCGTCGATGCGGATTCCGCCTACCGTGCCATAGCCGCCCGGCTGGATGGTGGCCGCATAATACGGAGCCTTGGTAAGAGGTCTCAGATACTTCTTTGTCTTGAAGAATTCCTCATCTACCGTATCGCAGTAGTCATTGTATTCATCTATGGTATCTGCCAGATTTTCTGCATTGATACCGGCCATCTCTGCCAGCTCCTCAATGGAATCTGCGATGAAAAGTCCTGTGTTTCCGCTGGTCTTTGCAGTCTCAATGGCTTCCTTGAAATCTGATACATCCGGATCCGGGCGAACCATACAAATCTCATCAACACCATGCTTCATATAATACTTTGCGATGGAGCTGTCGATGATGGAAAATACCTTTCGATCCTTCTGGTGTGAAGCTACATTTGACAAAAATGTCGTATTCTGCATCTGCTCCTCATCCATCACACGCTTGCCCGCCTTATTCACCAGCAGGTTGGGCTGGCTCATAATATTGGCTACGCTGACAGGCAGATTCTCGATGCCTACAAAGCTGGCTGCCTGCTCTACTCTGACAGGAACATGGTCAGCACCTGCCTCCCAGGCCATCCGAAGTCCATCGCCCACATTGCCGGGAATCGCAAAGTTAAACATGTCCTTGCCCCAGATATAGCCGGTCTCCTCCTTGATCATCTCCGGGGAGCAGCCTGCTCCGCCGGTTGCCAGGATGGCAGCCTTACATTCGATGGTGATCTCTTTTCCGGTCTTGTCCGTGCAGACAACTCCGCAAACCTTTCCTTCTTCATCCTTCAGGATCTTCTTTGCCGGAGTCTCCAGCAAAAATTCCACGCCCAGATCCAGTGCGTGCTGATAGAGCGCCTTGTTCATAAAGGATGCGGCACGGGGTCCGATTCCTGTGTCTGTCTTTACAATATGCCAGGTAGGCTCGGATTTTGTGAAATATTTGTATGCGCCCTCAAACTCTACGCCCATGTCTTCCAGCCACTCAATGGTCTCGGCAGACTGCTCGAAATAGCGCTTTACCAGACGTGCATCTACGTTGTAGTGGGTATATTCCATAAACATCCGGAAGGCTCTCTCCACGGTGATATCGTACATCTGCCTCTGCTGATACTTTGTGCCGATACCCAGGGGTCCCATGCCCATATTTGCTGCGCCGCCAACTGCCTGACTCTTTTCAACCAGAATGACCTTTGCGCCATCCTCAGCCGCCTGACAGGCAGCCGAAAGTCCCGCGGGACCTCCGGCAACAACAACTATCTGTGTACTAAAATCAGCCATTTTTGTTTCCTCCAATCACTGTTTCACTATTTGTTACAAAATGATTTCTTTTCCTGTCTCAGCAGAACGATAGATTGCTTCCAGAATCTGTGTCACTACAAATGCCTGCTCCGGTTTCACAAGGGGCTCCTTTGTCTCGTCCTCGATGCAGTCCAGCCACTGGGTCTGCTCGCGAAGAGCCTCTGCAGATGCTGCTCCATCGAAGAAATCTACCTGGATGGAGGGAGAGAAGGTCTTCTCCATCAGCATATTGTGCTCTACCATATTGTAGATCAGCTCATCCTTCTCGTAGCTTCCGCCGTGATGGATCTCAGCACCGGCCTTTGTGCCGCAAAGTGTGCAGGAAGCTTCCATGGATTTCAGAATGTTAAGTGCCCATGCTGCCTCAAGGTAGATCGTTGCGCCGTTCTTCATCTTGATGAAGCCGAAAGCGGAATCCTCTGTCTGGAAGGTCTCAGGATCCCAGGGTCCAAATACGTTGCCCTCCGGGCCGTGAGGATCTCTGCCCAGCTTATAGAATACGGAACCATCTACAGATACCGGCTCATAGTTGTTCATCATCCAAAGGGTGATATCCAGTGCGTGTGTTCCGATGTCGATCAGGGGCCCGCCGCCCTGAAGCTCTTTGTTGGGGAATACGCCCCAGGTGGGAACAGCTCTTCTTCTCAGTGCATGTGCCTTTGCGAAATAGATCTCGCCCAGCTCGCCGGCCTCGCATGCTGCATGAAGATTCTGTGTGTCATCACGGAAACGGTTCTGATAACCGATGGTAAACTTCTTGCCGGACTTTTTCCATGCATCAATCATCTTCTGTGCATCTGCAGATGTAGCTGCCATAGGCTTCTCGCACATTACATGCTTGCCGGCCTCGAAAGCTGCTACTGTAATGGGGCAGTGTGATACGTTGGGGGTAAGCACGTGAACCAGATCGATGTTCAGGCTCTGATCTGCCAGCAGCTCCTTGTAATCTGTAAACACTCTGGCATCCTCTGTGCCGTATTCCTTTGCTGCCTTCTCAGCACGCTCCGGAATGATGTCGCAGAAAGCCACCAGCTCTGCTCTGTCTGCATTTGCCTTGAAAGAAGGAAGATGCTTCTGATTAGCGATACCGCCGCAACCGATGATTGCTACTCTGATTTTTTTGCTCATGTCTTTTCTCCTTGTAAAAAATTATTTTT
>CAVITM010000062.1:0-11769 GCA_963645455.1 Moraxellaceae bacterium
ACCAGAGTTCTTATTGTAGGTACCTGCTACAGTTACCTCAGATGCGGTAGCAGCATCAGATAAAGTTACTTCCGTGCTAGCTGTTACACCGGAAGCTCTGTCAACCAATACGATGGTTCCCTTGGTGCCCTTGATTGCAAGAACAGAAGGAATGTTCTTTACTGCGATTACACCTCTTTTTTCAGCGGTAGCAGCTGTGATGCTCACATCTGAACTAAAAGATGAAGAAGGTGTGGGCGCATCTGCATTCATGGCCTCACCATACTGGTTCAGTGCCTTATAATAGCAGATCGCGCTGTTTGTAGCTGTAGAAGACTCCAAAGTCAGGTTCGGAGAAACTTCATATGAGGTAAGTGTCTCGTCCTTCTCTACAACTACGTCTGCAGTCATAGCAGCTGTATCAACGCCCTCTACAGATACGGTATAGGTACCAGCTACCAGCTTGGTATCCATAGCGATGGTGATCTTGGAGCCTTCTACAGTAGCCTTGCAGTCCTTAGCAGTGGTTCCCTTCTTAACGGTAACCTTTACAGCTGCGGGAGAAGCGATGTCCTTGTTGAACTGAGCTACGATAGTCTTCACACCTGTAACAGATGCGCTCATGGTCAACTTCTCCTCAGCAGCCTTGACTACTACCTTAGCCGTAAGCTTTGTAACTTTCTTGGTGTTCTTGTTCTTGAAGCTGATCACGATCTTGCGACCTACTGTGCCAGCCTTCTTACCTGTAACTACGATACCAGTACCCTTTGCGTTCTTCTTAACTGCAACGTACTGTTTTGCTGAAGCGTTCTTAACCACTGCTTTGGTGATCTTGAAGGTCTTCAGGGTCTTAGCTGTTGCTAAGAAAGTTCTAGACTTGCCTTCTTTGACAGTCATCTTAGAAGCTTTCATAGCAGGCTTTGCTGCGGCAGCTGCTGTAGATACATCTGTAACAGCTGTCAGTGAAAATGCCATAGCTACGGATAAGCCTGTAGCAAGCACTTTCGTCATGAAACTCTTTTTCATGTCCTTTTCCTCCTTAAAATTTGTCATACTTTCGTATGATGTTTATTTTGTCAACTCAGTATACAATATCCCGCGACGATTGTCCATAGCCGACGTGTATTTTTTTGAAACCATCGGGCTCTTTCCCAGGGCAATCGGTTCGCCACTTCCCACATAAAATATTGCGTCTCTGTTCTGACATTATATAATTACGGCGACCTCTCTAAAAAAAGTGGGGTCGCCGTAAAAAATTTTTTTATTTTATTTTTATGAGTTCTTGCTGCCTAATGTCACTGTCAGTGTCTGCTCCACGTACTGGCCGTTGTCGGCACGGCTGATGGTGACTTTGACGTCGGTGCCTGCTGCCCGGTAGTTTAAGAGCTCCTGGATCTCTTCCATGGTGCTGATCTCTTCGCCGTCAAAGGCGGTGATGATATCGCCCTGCTGGATGCCTGCCTTGGCGGCTGCGGAGCCGTCATAGACCTTGGCTACATAGACGCCGTTGGGCATGTTGTAGGCTTCTGCCACGGAATCATCTACATTGATGCCGCTGATGCCGAGGAAACCGGTCTGGCCTTCCTCTACCTTTTCCCTGGTGATGAGCTCATTGATGATGGGAGCTGCGTCTGTCATGGGGATGGCAAATCCTACACCGTCTACATCCTCTCCGCCGACCTTGGAGGAGTTGATGCCGATGACCTGGCCCTTCATATTAAGAAGTGCGCCGCCGGAGTTGCCCGGGTTGATGGAGGCGTCGGTCTGGGTCAGGGAGTTGGTGTAGGTCTGGCCGGAGGATGAATCCTGGGCGGTGACCTCACGGTTCAGGGCACTGATGATGCCGCTGGTGACGGACTGGCCGTAGCCTAAGGCATTGCCGATGGCGATGACCTGCTGGCCGACTTTTTCATCGCCTTCGTCATTGATGGTGGCGATGGCGATCTGGTCCATGGTGTCCTGTTCGATATCAGACTTGGCTACCTGTACCACTGCCAGATCGTTGCTGGGGCTGGTGCCCTTGATCTCTGCGGCTGCGGTGGAATCATCACAGAACTGGACAGTCAATGTAGTGGCTCCGTCTACTACGTGGTTGTTGGTGGCGATGTAGAGATAATCATCATCTTCGCTGACGATGATGCCGCTGCCGGCGGAGTCGCTCTCCTGGGAATAGGTCTGGCCGTACCAGGTCTGGTATTCGGTCTCCGTCATGTTGGTGATGGCCACGATGGAGGGCATGGCTTTTTCTACGATGGCGGAGATGTCGGTGCCGGAGCTACTGCTGACGGTAGAGCCGGTGGAGGATCCGTCCTCCTGGGAGGTGGTAGAAAGTGCGCTGCGCTGTTCCGTAACAGTGGTCTGCTCCTGGGGGAAGAGGTAAGTGTTCACTCCGCCGAAGACGCATCCGGATACCAGTCCGAAGGTGGCTGCCAGTGCGGCGCATTTGGCGATCTTCATGCCAAAGCCATGCTGTTTCTTTTTTCTGGCGGCCCGGCGCTCGGCTCGCTTCTGCTTGCGACGCTGGGCCCTGCTCATGTCTTCTGCCATGGTGCGGCGCTCGTAGGGGCTATAGTAGCGATCCTGGTTGTAGCTGCCCTGGGTCTGATCAGTGGAGCCGGTATATCTGGTGCCGGTCTGATCGCTGCTTCCGGTGTAGCTGTAGCTGTTGTTGTTGGGATCTACGGGATAGCCGTTCTGATTGGATCCGTCTGATCCTGTGGTATCATTATTGTAAGTGTTCTGGTTGTCGTTGTAGTTGTCCATATGTCATGCCTCCTTAGAAACTAGTGATTCCTTTTCTTTAACTATGGCCTAGTCTACAAGGAAGTTGTGTCGGAATTGTGTTTTAAATTTGTCAATCCTGTGACAGATTACTGGGTGGTGTCAGTGGAATCCGTGTCGTCGGTATCATCAGTGCCGTCAAAGTCGTCGCTGGAGATCTCTCCGCCCTGGACTGCATCGGGATTGTCACCGTTTTCGATGGTGATGCCGTAGCCCTGGGTGATGAGGTTGCTATAATTGGTCACTGTACTGGAGGGCACATAGTCGGTGTCTCCGTAGAGATAACGGTGGAGGGCCTTGACGTTGCTCTCCAGATCCGCAGCGATGACTACATCTCCCTTGCTGCCGCCGAGACTGGCGGGGTATTTGCTGAAGGGGAAGCCGGTGGAATCTACCAGCTCGTAGCTGAACATGCTGGCTGCGAGACGGATGATGTCCATATTGGTGTAGTTGGTGCTGATCTCAGGAAATACCTGGTTGATGATCTCGTTGATGGTGGCCAGATCGGACTGTTTTGCTTTTTTTACGATCTGGTTGATGACCTCACGCTGGCGCTGGGCACGGGCGAAGTCGCTGCCTGCGGTGGAGCGGATCCGGGCGTAGGCGGTGGCCTGGGTGCCGTTTAAGGTCTGGAGGCCGGTGGTGGTGAGATGAACCGGGGTATCTCCGGTGGCAGCTGCGGTAGTATCAATGTGGTGGTTGATGTACTGGAGCTCTGCGGAATCCACGTCGATCTCTACGCCGCCTAACATATTGACCACGTCGGTGACTACCTTGAAGTCCACGGTGATGTAGTGCTGGATGTCCAGGTCCAGACTGGCGTTGAGCATGCTGGTGGACTGGGCGGCTCCGCCCAGAGCGAAGGCACGGTTGGCCTTGTGGAAGTTGGGGGAGCTATCCCGGCCGATATCGGTATCCAGGAAGGTATCACGATAGACGGATACCAGCTTGACCTCTTTGGTGTCGTTGTTGATGCTGGCGATCATGATGACGTCGGAGTTGCCGGAGTCGGCATGGCCGTTGAAGTAGTTGTCCACGCCAAAGAGGGCCACGTCTTCGTAGCCTTTCAGGATCTCCACTGTCTCGTCGTCTAGTTCTTCTTCGTTGTTGGCGAGTTCCCCGGAGTCGATGGTATCGGTGGGCTCTTTTTGGATTTTATTGAGTGCCTGCCAGACGTAGAGCAAGCCAAGGACGATGATGAGTACGATGGCTTCTACGATGAGCAGGATGATCTTTCTCTTTTTTCTCTTTTTCTTTAACAGCTTTTTCTGCTCTCTGGGGTCGAGGGCAGGTTTTGCGCTACGCTTGCTCATGTTGATATCCTTTCTCTATGCCCACGGTTTTGGCGGTGGGTAGACTAAACACAACAATTCTATTCTAATTATCGGAATCTGTCAATCAGAGCATAGAAAAACCACCCAGAAACTTTTACCGGGTGGTTATCCGAAGTATTTCCACACCCCATGCCAGGCATAGGAGCAAAAATAATAGAGGCTGCGGAAGACGTCAAAGCCCAGATAGCGGTAGACGCCGTACTGCATGCGGGCGGAGCGGAGCTTGTTGCGGGATTTGCCCCCGGCGCTGAGTCGGCAGTGGAGGTAGGGCCGGTCGATGCCATAGGCCGGGCCGCAGGCCCGGAGGACCTGGAGCCAGAGGATATAGTCCTCGTGGAGATGGTCGTGGCTCATGGGATATTTTTTGGCCAGCTCTGTCCGCAGCAGGACGGAGCCGCAGGGAATGACATTTGTATATAGAAGCTGCCGGTAGGTGACGGTGGCGGGCACATGGATGGTGCGGCCGGTGGGCCTGCCGTCGGGCTCATGGAGGGTTCTGGCGCTGTAACAGAGGGGGGCTCCGGTGCGCTCCAGCAGGTCCAGCTGATGGGTCAGCTTGTCCGGCTCCCACCAGTCGTCGGCGTCCAGATAGGCGATGTATCTGCCCCGAGCCAGGCTCACCGCCCGGTTGCGGCTGGCTGCCACCCCCATATTTTTTTCATTTTCGATACAGATGACGGAAGGATCCTCTGCGAACTGGCGCAGCACCTCTGATGTATGGTCGGTGCTGTGATCGTTGATGACGATGATCTCCCGGTCTTCCGGGGACAGATCCTCCTGATCCAGGGCGGAGAGGACTGCCTGGGCGATATATTGTTCGGCGTTGTATGCCGGTATGATGACTGAAACGAGCATAGGCTTCTCCTACTGCAGGGCAGTGGTCTGGGAATCATCCACGCCTTCTGATTTTTCTTTTTGAAAGAGGATCTTGACGGTGAGGAGGCAGAGCTTGAGATCCAGCCAGAAGGAATAATTCTCGATGTAGGTGAGATCTAATTTGAGCTTGTCATAGGGGACAGTGTTGTACTGGCCGTAGACCTGGGCGTATCCGGTGAGTCCGGCCTTCATCTTGAGGCGGAACTTGAACTCGGGGATGCTCTCCTCGTACTGCTCAAAGATCTCCCGGCGTTCGGGTCTGGGGCCTACCACGGACATCTCTCCTTTTATAATATTGAAGAGCTGGGGCAGCTCGTCAAAATGGGTCCGGCGGATGATGTGTCCCACGGGGGTGATACGGTCGTCATTGGCGGAGGCCAGGCGGGCGCCGTGCTCCTCGGATTCCACGATCATGCTGCGGAACTTATAGATCTGGAAGGGTCTGCCGTCCTTGGTGATGCGCTCCTGGGTATAAAATACCGGGCCGTGGTCGTAGAGCTTGATGGCGAGAGCGATGAGCAGCATGATAGGTGATAAAATGATGCAGGCTGCCAGGGCGATGACCAGATCCATGAGGCGCTTGAAAAAGCGGGCGCCGATGGTGAGACCGTTGTTGCGGTTGAGCATGAGGATGCTGTCGAAGAGGTCGATGCGGTCTGCGCCGGTGATGAGGATATCCGAGATCTTGGGGATGCTGTAGCAGCGGACCTCATGCCAGTAGCAGAATTTTAAAAACCGGTTGCGCTCATGGGAGGGAATATCTCCGATGATGATGGTGTCGTACTCTTTGATCTTGGCTAAGATGGCGTCCATGCCGGCGTCCAGTGAGATGGTCTCCCGGATGCGGTAGCGGTCTTTTCTGGAACCCAGCTTGGAGATCAGGTGCTGGGGGTTGATCTGGCCGTAGATGAGAAGCATCTGATGGGGCGGATAGATCTTGGCATAGAGATGTCTGGTGAGTATGGTCCAGAACACCGCCATGCCGGCTTCTATGAGCACCAGATAGACAAAATGCTCCAGGTGGCTACCGAAGCGCCACAGACCGATGAGGGCCAGCTGCAGATAGGCTACCGCATTCTGGAAAAAGATGGCCAGGGCCTGTCCGAATAAGGCATCCATATTGCGAAGATAGCCGACTTTGAAGCCGCCGAAGATCTTCAAAAAGAGCACGCAAAAAAGCGCGTACAGGGCGATAATGGCCCAGTCTCCGCGCCGATAGTATTTGACTAGCATGATGTGTGCATAGATGTGATACCACTGCCAAGCGTAGACCGCAGTCTGGGCTGCGACAAACAGGACGCTGGCCCAGAACATAAAGATCCGCTTGTATTGATAGTTTCTGTTGTCCATAAATTCTCTCCCTTTTATACCCCCGAAACTACCTATATGAGCAACTACTCCCCTAAACCTTTTTCTACGGCGGAGATCACGGCGGCCAGAGCCTCCTCTTCGTCTTCGCCTTCACATTCAAACTCCAGCTGTGTGCCGCATTTGATGCCGGCGCCTAAGACGCTGAGCACACTTTTGGCATTGGCTTCGTCGTCTCCATGACGAAAATAGATGCGGCTTTTGTATTTGACCGCCTCATTACACAGGATCCCTGCGGGCCGCAGATGCAGCCCGGTGGGATTTTTTACAATCACTGTTCCCCGAACCATTTCTTCTCCTATAACATCGTATTTGTGATGAGCTCTGCCAGTGCACGGGCTTCCTGCTCGATCTGGGCCTGATCTTTCCCCTCGATCATGACCCGCACCAGAGGCTCTGTGCCGGAGGGACGAATCAGTACCCGGCCCTGACCGGCGAATTTTTGTTCCAGTGCCTCCACCGCTTCGGCGATCTCGGCATATTCCATAAAGTGTTCTTTTTTATGATTGGGCACCTTGGCATTGACCAGGGCCTGAGGGTAGACTTCCATGATGGAGGCCAGCTGTGATAAGGGCTCTCCGGAATCTACCATGACCTGCAGCAGATGCAGGGCGCTAAGAAGCCCGTCTCCGGTGGTATTATCATCTAAAAAGATGATATGGCCGCTCTGCTCGCCGCCGATATTGTAGCCGTTTTCCACCATATTTTCAAGTACATAACGGTCTCCCACCCTGGTCTTCTCGGCGTGAAGGCCTTCCCGGTCGCACATGGCGAAAAATCCCAGGTTGGACATGACGGTGACCACGATGGTGTTCTTTTTTAAGGTGCCTTTTTTCTTCATATAGTTGCCGCAGATGGCCAGGAGCTTGTCGCCGTCCACTACTTTGCCGTGCTCGTCCACTGCCAGGAGCCGGTCGGCGTCTCCGTCAAAGGCCAGGCCTACGTCTGCTTTTTCATAGACCACTCTGGCCTGAAGCTCGGACATGTGGGTGGAGCCGCAGTTGGCGTTGATATTGGTGCCATCAGGATCGATATGGAGAGGGATGAGATCCGCTCCCAGATCCCGCAGGGTCTGTACGGAGGTCTGGTAGGACGCTCCCTCAGCGCAGTCGATGACGATGCGGAGTCCCGACAGATCTACGGGAACACATTTTTTCATGAAACGGATGTATTCGTCCTGAAGGTCGAAGCGGTATTCTACCCGACCGATCTCGGAGCCGGTAGGGAGGCTGACGCCTGCCATATTGCTGCGGATCAGGGCTTCGATCTCGTCCTCCAGCTGATCAGAAAGCTTGTAGCCCTCGCCGTTGAAAAATTTGATGCCGTTGAACTCCATGGGATTGTGGGAGGCGGAGATGACTACGCCTGCGTCCACCTTGTGCTTGCGGGTGAGGTAAGCCACCGCCGGTGTAGGCAGCACGCCTACATGGATGGCGTCGGCACCGACGGAGCAGATGCCTGCCACCAGTGCATTGGCCAGCATGCCGCCGGAGATTCTGGTATCGCAGCCCACGAGAATGGTGGGCTTGTGTGCTTTTTCTTTTGTTAAAACGTATGCGCCTGCGGCTCCCAGCTGCATGGCCAGCTCGATGGAGAGCTCTTTGCCTGCAACGCCGCGAACGCCGTCTGTGCCAAATAATCTGGCCATAGGTGTATCCTCCAAGTTTTTTTACTCTGTGGAATCGGATGTGTCTGAATCAGAGGTGTCTGAATCGGAGGTATCCGTGTCTGAATCCGTACCGCCGGAATCGGTGGAATCGGATGATTTATCGGTGACAGTGACTTCTACTGTCACGGGCTCGTGGTATATGTTGTCATCCAGCTCCAGTCCCAGCTCTACCTCGTGAGTGCCGGGGGTGAGCTGTCCTGCGTCGATGGAGGCGGTGATCTGTGAAGTATCGAGAGCTGCCATATCCTCCTCTACGCCGCTGAGGGCGACACGGATCACGGAGGTATTGAAGCTGAGCTCGTAGTCCTCCGGCAGGTTCAGCACCTGGATGGAGGAGGGGAAGATATTCACGGTCTTGGTGGACAGCCGGGCGATATGGACGGTGACTGTCACCTTGGAAGCGTCCTTGTCTGCCATGGTGACACCGGTGGGCAGATATTCGGACACATCTATGACCTGGGTCACATCGTCCCGGGCGCCGCTGATATCCAGGGCGGACTCAGGAACGCTGATCATGGTGACGCTGTTGAGAGCCGCAGCCGTGCCCTTGATGGAGATGGTCTTGGGTTCGTAGTCCATATCCATATAGGCGTAGCCGTCTGCCGGTGTGCCTGCCACGTTAAAGAGCAGGGACACATCCTTGATATCTAAGATCTTGACCGTCACTGTGACGGTGGACATGTTGAGGGTCAGGTCGTTTTTGTCGATGACATTGCCGTCTGCGTCGTACAGGATAGGGATGACGCTGGCGGTGACGTCTTCACTCATATCGGTGACATCGATGGAGGCAGTGACATGGTCGATCTGGCTGACCACGGACTGGGGTCCGGAAACCTTCAGCAGGTTGGGTGAGACGGTGACATCTCCCAGTGCACAGCCGTCGGGCAAGGTACCGGTGGTCTCCACTGCTACGATATACTGCTGCTGGGAGAGTTCATCCAGTGAGATCTCCAGATTCTGGGTGGCCTTGCTGATGGTGATCAGGCTGCTGTAGCGCAGCGCCGTGACCTCGATGGGCACTTCGCCGATGCCGCTGTCGCTGTCGATGGTGGCGTTCTCCATATTGGCCACCGCCTTGAAATCGGTGCTGCTGAGCCGCTCGAGGTAGGAGCGCTTGGCAGTGACGGTGAAGGTGATGGTATTGGTGTCGTCTATGACCTCGAAATATTTGCCCTGGCCGGTGAGATAATCTGCGTTCTCAATGACGACAGAGGCGCTGAAGCGCTGGGAAACCTTGGGATCATCGATATTGACCACTACCAGCCACAGGATCACAGAAAATACTACTGCGAGAATCTTCAGCCAAAAATTATTCGTTATGATTTTCCACGCTCTTCTGACCATGGGCCAACCTCCTCTTTAGTCTCCGAAGGCGGGAAGGCGCCCGCCCGGCATCTGCCAGCTCCAGGAGCTGTTTTTTCAGTCCTTCCTCGTCTAAGCCCCGGGCGATGACGCCGCCGATGGCGGTGGATACGGCTCCGGTCTCCTCGGATACGATGATGGTGAGGGAATCACTGACCTCGCTGATGCCTACGGCCGCCCGGTGTCTCGTGCCCAGCTCCTTGTCCAGCTCCAGATTGTCTGACAGGGGCAGGTAACAGGTGGCAGAGACGATGCGGTCGCCCCGGACGATGATGGCTCCGTCATGCAGCGGGGTATTTTTTTCAAAAATATTGATGAGCAGCTGGCTGGATACGAGAGAATCCAAAGGAATGCCGGTACGCTCGTACTCGCTGAGGACGATGTCTTTTTCCACTACGATGAGGGCTCCGGTCTTGACCTTGGCCATCTCGAAGGTGCCCCGCACCAGCTCCGTAACAGTGCGCTCGGAGAATCGCTTGATGGCGTGGCTGGGGTCCCAGCTGAACCAGCCGAAGATCTTTTTTCGTCCCAGCTGATCCAGGGCGTGGCGCAGCTCGGGCTGGAAGATGACTGCCAGAGCGATGATGCCCACATTAATGAGGCGGCCGCCCAGCCAGAGGATGGTGTTCATCTGGAAGATGGCTGCCAGCAAAATAAACATCAGGATCACTAAAATACCGCGAAAGAGTGCCCAGGCACGGGTATTTTTGATCCAGACCAAAAAGCTGTACAGCAAAAAGGCGATCAGTATGATCTCCACCACATCGGTAGGTGTCACTGTGGGGATATTCAGCCAAAATAAGTATTTGTCCCGGAATGCTACCATTCCGCTCAAGATTCCCTGCACCCTTTTTGCTCCTTTCTCGTGTCTGTTCGTATCTGTTCAGAACCATCTGAACAGATACGAGATTCGGCGATGCTGCCGCATTTAAAAATCGCCGAATCCTTTCAAGCTATACGTTTTTGTACGGCTTCAGCAGCAAGTGCTTCAGCCTGTACTGAACTGTTACCTTCTCTCTATTTTTTTCCCTCGTCCAGCTTGAGCACGCTCATAAAGGCCTCCTGAGGGATCTCTACGCTGCCGACCTGGCGCATCCGCTTCTTTCCTTCTTTTTGCTTTTCCAGAAGCTTTTTCTTACGGGTGATATCGCCGCCGTAGCATTTGGCCAGGACGTCCTTGCGCATGGCCTTGACAGTCTCTCTGGCGATGATCTTGCTGCCCACTGCCGCCTGAATGGGGATCTCAAACAGGTGTCTGGGAATCTCCTCCTTGAGGCGCTCACACATGCGCCGGCCTCTCTCATAGGCCGTACCTGCAAATACAATAAAGGAAAGGGCATCCACCGGCTCATGGTTGATGAGAATATCCAGCTTCACAAGCTCCGATCTCACATAGCCCTTCATCTCGTAATCAAAGGAAGCATAGCCTCTGGAACGGGATTTTAAAGCATCAAAGAAATCGTAGATAATCTCGTTCAACGGAAGGTCGTATTTTAATACTGCACGGGTCTCCTCGATATATTCCATACTTATATATATGCCGCGCCGCTCCTGGCACAGATCCATGATGGAGCCGATAAATTCGCTGGTCACCATAATCTCCGCCGTCACAAAAGGCTCCTCCATATATTCGATCTCGGAAACATCCGGCAGATTGGAGGGATTCGTCAGATCGATCACCGTGCCATCCGTCTTATGTACCTTGTAAATAACGCCCGGCGCCGTAGTGACCAGATCCAGTCCGTACTCACGCTCCAGCCGCTCCTGAATGATCTCCAGATGTAAAAGGCCAAGGAAGCCGCAGCGGAAACCAAAGCCCAGGGCGATGGACGTCTCCGGCTCAAACTGCAGGGATGCATCATTGAGCTGCAGCTTTTCTAAGGCATCTCTCAGATCCGGATATTTGGCGCTGTCTGCCGGATAGAGTCCGCAGTAGACCATTGGATTGACTTTTTTATAACCGGGCAGGGGCTGCGCACAGGGACGAAGCGCATCTGTGATAGTATCGCCCACACGGGTATCTTTTACATTTTTCAGGGAAGCAGTGACATAGCCTACCATGCCGGCGGAGAGCTCCTCACAGGGAAAAAACGCTCCTGCGCCAAAATAGCCTACCTCCACCACTTCTGCCTTGGCACCGGTGGCCATCATCTGCATCGTCATACCGGGGCGGATCACGCCCTCCTTGATCCGGCAAAAGACAATGACGCCCTTGTAGGAATCATACAGGGAGTCAAAAATCAGTGCCTGCAGCGGTGCCTCCGGATCCCCCGTAGGAGCCGGCAGCTTGTGGACGATAGCCTCTAAAACCTGCTCAATATTTTCTCCGGTCTTTGCGGAAATCCGGGGTGCATCCTCTGCTTCAATGCCGATCACATCCTCGATCTCCCGGGCCACCTC
>CAVITM010000063.1:0-11661 GCA_963645455.1 Moraxellaceae bacterium
TTATGATGGGCATACAGACCGCCTGTCAGATGGCCTTTACATCGATTGGCTGTGCAAAGGAATCCATCATCGTAGCAGTGGTGCGAAAGTTTGTCCTGCTGTTGCCTTTGATCTATATCGTTCCGCAAGTTTGGAGATCAAATCAGACTCTGGCGGTATATCTGGCAGAGCCAATCGCAGATTTTATCGCAGTAAGCTTTACCATGGTGCTTTTTAGCAAGCGGTTTAAAAAGGCATTGATGAAAGCAGAATAGCAAGTAAATGAGGCACAATATGAATCGCTTTTTTATAAGAGACAAGGAATTTTATAAGACATTTTTTCGGCTGATGGTCATGGTGGCGTTGCAGAACCTGGTGGCCTATAGCGTGAACATGCTGGACAATATTATGCTGGGGAGCTATAGCCAGAATGCACTTTCCGGAGCAGCCGCGGTAAACCAGATATTTTTTATCGTGAACCAGCTCGCCCTTGCCATCGGAAATGGGCTGATCGTTATGTGCTCCCAGTATTGGGGCAAGCATGATACACATAAGATCAAGACCCTGACCGGGATTGCTATGGCCTGCAGTCTGGTGGCAGCCGGGGTGGTATTGGCGCTGTGCTGGGCGTTGCCGGGGCAGCTGCTGGAGATTTTTACAACATCACCGGATATTATCGCAGAAGGACAGGAATATCTGGGAATCATCAAATGGTCCTTTGTATTCTTTTTAATCAGTAATCTGCTGATGTCCATGCTACGAAGTGTCGAAACCGTGCGGATCTCTTTTGTCGTGTCGGTAGTGTCTCTGGTGATCAACGGCGGAATCAATTATACGCTGATCTTTGGCCATTTTGGATTTCCGGAAATGGGAATCCGGGGTGCGGCTATTGGAACGCTGGCTGCCAGAAGTGTGGAGCTGATCATTGTGCTGTTTTATCTTGCAAGGATGGACAAAAAAATACGGATCTTTCAGGGCGGCTTCTTCAAAGAGACCTTTACTGCTGAAAGCAGGAAGCTGTGGATGGATTTTATCCGGGTATGTTCGCCTATCATGCTCTCTACCATGCTCTGGGCCATTTCGGTGCCGATGCAGACGGCGATTCTGGGACATCTTTCCGCAGATGCCATTGCAGCCAATTCCGTGGCAACTACATTTTATCAATATCTGAAGGTGATCGTGGTAGCCATTTCCTCGGCTTCATCGGTAGTGATCGGAAAGTTTATTGGCCAGGGAAATCGTGAGAATGTTCAGGCTGCCGGCCGGACACTTTCCATGTTGGATATTTTGATGGGTCTTGCTTTGGCGCTTCTGTTGCTTTGCCTGAGAAAGCCCCTGCTGTCTATGTACAATCTGACGGAAAACGCCACAGTGCTGGCGGATCATCTGATGATCGTCATGAGTATCGTGATGGTTGGGATGTCCTATCAGATGCCGGTTTCCAGCGGAATCATCCAGGGCGGAGGAGATGTAAAATTTTGTATGTATATGAATCTGATCTCTGTCTGGGGCATTGTGATGCCTCTGTCATTTCTGGCAGCCTTTGTCTGGAATGCCCCCATCGAATGGGTGGTAGTGGCGGTACAGTCCGACCAGATCTTTAAATGCCTGCCGGTATTCCTTCGTTTCCGAAGCTACAAGTGGATTCGAAAGCTGACCTAAGCAAACAGATATTCCATGAATTTCTCTGTGGCAGGTGTGAGAGACTTTTTGCTTTTTACGGCAAGGCCGATCCTTCGGTAAAAGGGCTTGCTTAAGGGACGGATCGCGAGATGATATGGGATGCGTTGCAGGATCATACCGGGGAGAATGCTGACGCCCATTCCCTTTTCGACCATCGCCATGATGGAATAATCTTCCCAGGTGGTAAAGTTGATGTTTGGTCTGACGTGGCTGTATTCCAACAGATCGGAGATCTCTGTTTTGCTTCCATGTTCTAATAATAAAAAAGGCTGATCATTTAATTTTTGGATATCAATGGATGCATATTCCGCCAGTGGATGTTCTGGTGGAAGAATCACCATATATTCATCCCGAAATACCTCGGTTGTCTCAAAAGAGGAAGTGGCGGGCATAGGAAGAAAACCGCAGTCCACCCGTCCCTCGTCTATCCAGTTCTCTACCTCCTGATAATCGCCGAGCAAAAGCTCATATTCGATTTCCGGATAATCGTGCTTCAGTCGTGCAAAAATATTCGGCAGCAGATTGATGGCAACGCTGGAAAAGGTTCCGATACGGACGATGCCTGTTTCAAGACCGTTCATCCGATTGATCTGTCCGCTCAGCTGGTCATAATCGTTTAAAAGCGTCCGGATCAAAGGCAGGATCTGTTCACCTGCCGAGGTCAGCCGAACACCGGTTTTACTGCGCTGCAGCAGTGTTACCTGCCAGTCGGTTTCCAGATCTCCGATCATTTTACTGATGGAAGACTGGGCATAATTCATGGACTTCGCAGCTGCCGTAAAGCTACCGGTTTCCACAGTTTTTACAAAAGCAAGATATTTTAATAAGGGATGCTCCATTTTTTGTCATTCCTTTTTTCGATGGATGCTATTTATAATATTCGCTTTTTCTATTATATCTTTCCGTATATACTGATGCAAGGGTAAAAAAGAAAGGAACAAATTTTATGAATGACAAGCAACGGACCATCGATATGCTTCATGGTCCTCTGGCATGGAAAATACTGTTATTTACCATTCCCATCGCACTGAGCAGCATGGTGCAGCAGCTGTTTAATGCGGCGGATCTGGCAGTTGTGGGAATGTTTAACGATGCCAATGCACTGGCTGCAGTGGGGGCGAATACGGAGATCGTGGCATTCATCGTGACAGTCTCCGGAGGATTGTCAGTGGGAGCCAATCTGCTGGTCGCAGGAAAGATCGGAAGAGGAGAGAATAAAAAGCTGGGAGGAGCCGCATGCAGTGCTCTTTTTCTGGCGCTTTTGATCGGTATATTAGGGGAGTTGGCAGGACAGCTGGCAGTAAAGCCGCTGCTGGAGCTGATGCAGGCACCGGCGACGATTTTGCCGGATGCGCAACGCTATCTTCGAATCTATCTGCTGGCATTCCCCTTTTTATTACTTTACGATTTTGAATCTGCGCTGCTGCGGGCGTGCGGAGACAGCAGATATCCCTTTGTGGTGCTGATCATCTCCGGCATTGTCAATGTGATTTTAAATCTCATATTTGTGGCGGGGTTACGGATGGGAGTAGCAGGAGTGGCGACGGCCACGGCCATCTCCACGATCCTGTCGGCTGGGATTGTTTTTTTACGATTGCAGGGGGATGAACGATTTGCCTTTGATCTCAGGCGGCTGACTGTTTCCGGAAAAGATATGGCGGTTATTTTAAAATTCGGTATTCCCACTGCGGTGCAGGGAGCGGTTTTCTCTTTTTCAAATCTGTTCATCCAGTCCGCGGTGAATACCTATGGAGAGACTGCCATCGCCGGCAGCACCATCGCCATCAATTTTGAATATTTTACGTATTATATCATCACTGCATTTGGTCAGGCTGTGACCACCTTCGCGGGACAAAATTATGCGGCAGGTCAGTGGAAGCGCTGCAGACAGATCTTTGGCTGGAGCCTGTTGTTTGCTCTGGTCTGCAGCTGCATTCCCATCTTTACCATCGTAGTATTCCGGCGCACTTTTTGCGGAATGTTTACCTCGGATTCTGCGGTGATCGAGGCGGCCTGCGTGCGGATCCTGAGCATCCTTTTCTATGAGCCCATCAGCAATCTGTATGAGATACCGGCGGGCTTTATGCGGGGCACCGGACATCCCGTTTATCCGGCTGCGGCAATGATGGTGGGCACCTGTGCCTTCCGGATCCTCTGGATCCTGACGGCCTACGGGGCCCGTCCGTCACTGGTCATGCTCTATCATGCATATCCCCTGTCCTACCTGACCACGATGCTGCTGGTTGGCATGGGCTTTTTCCTGCGCTGGAAGCGTGGATCAGCCTCGTAGCAGCAGCTCCTTTTCAATGATTTTTCCATTTTTGTAATAGATTCTCGGAACGCGTTTGCTGACTGCGCAGGTGAGCTCATAGGGGATAGTGCCTGCCAGATCAGCCAGCTGGTTGATGGAATTTTGTTTTCCGAAGATCTCGATCTCACTTCCCACATCTACTCCCGGCTTGTCAGTCAGATCAATCATACACATATCCATACAGATCTTGCCCCGCTGGGGTGCCGCACCTTCTGCGGTCATGACGCTGCACCGGTTGGACAGGCAGCGGAAAAATCCATCGGCATAGCCGTAGGGGATGACGCCCATCCGCGTCGTGCGGTCTGTCACATAGATGCCGCCATAGCTGACGGGGGTGCCGGCCGGGTAGGTTTTGATGGTGCTGACGGTGGTCTTCAGGCTCATTACCGGCTGCAGCTGCAGTTCCTCTGCAAATTCTCCGTAGCCGTAGAGCAGAAGTCCCGGGCGCACCATGTCCAGGTAGGTCCCAGGGTAGCGGGCCAGGGCGCCGGTGTTGGCGCAGTGACGAATGGAAAAATGTCTGCCAAGACGCTCCTGGGCAGCCTCAATGACACGAACAAACAATGCAAACTGATGCTGGGTATAGGCTTGACATTTTTCACCCGGTTCATCGGATACGGCAAAGTGTGTAAAGATCCCTTCTGCTGTAAGACCGGGCAGCTGGCATGCCTGGCAGATTCCTGCAACACCTGTCTCAAAATGGTCTCCGTCACACAGGTAGCCCAGTCTGGACATACCTGTATCCACCTTGATATGAACCTTTAAGGTGCCGCCGCAGCGGACAGCCTCTTCACTGTATTCCAGTGCCTTTGCTTTACAGGTCACTGCCTGGGTGATATTATGCTTGATGAGGGAAGCTACCTGTTCCTTTGGGGTATGCCCCAGGATCAGGATGGGCATGGTGATGTCATGGTGACGCAGCTCGATGGCTTCGTCGATGCTGCTTACCGCCAGATAATCTGCATCCAGCTCCTGTAGCAGGCGGCTCACCTGTACGGAACCGTGGCCGTAGGCGTCTGCTTTTACAACACCTAAAAATTTGACATCTGATCCTGCTTTTTCCCGCAGTTTATGATAATTATGAGCCAGGGCATCCAGATCAATCTCGGCCCAGGTTCGTTTTAATGTAGAATCCATAAAATATGCACCTCCGAGGCTCATTATAGCAATCCGAAGTTTTGAATGCAAGGGAGGTAAAAAAGTAATGACAAAGATTTTGGAAATGTGTTACACTGTTGAGAAAAATGTTCAGACAAAGGAGAAAAACAAAATGATACCAAAGGATCCGGTGATCTTATTGAGCTATACCAATACGCAGCTGCGGGATTTTTATAAAAGTTTCGAGGACTTTTGTAGGGCCAAGGGCGTGAACCGCCAGGAGTTAGAAGAGAAGCTGTCCGGGATCGGCTATCAGTATGACGGGGAGAAAAATCAGTTCGTATAGATGCGCATGGATTCGAAGATGATGAAAAACAAGGACAACAATAAAAAACAAACAATCCTGCGGGCATTTCGCACTGCATTTCCCCTGACCATCCCTATCTTTGCGGGCTTTTGGTTTCTGGGGCTGACCTATTTTTTAGAACGAG
Source organism: Moraxellaceae bacterium (assembly GCA_963645455.1). GTDB lineage: Bacteria > Bacillota > Clostridia > Lachnospirales > Lachnospiraceae > W0P33-017. The sequence goes on from CAVITM010000063.1 coordinate 5,563, forward strand.
GTGTACAAAATGAAGACGGATGACAAATATTTATTATGTGAACAAAACTGGGTATTTTATACATTGATTTTAGTATCGGGCTTTTGGGGCGCATTTACCTATCTGCTGCGGGGAAATGTTTTTTGCAATGCCCAGACCGGCAACGTGGTGCTGTTGGGACTGGCCATCGGATCGGGAGAGGTATGGCAGGCGATTTATTATGTGATTCCCATCGGTGCTTATCTGGCAGGTGCATTTATCTCCGAGCTTTTGCCCAATCCCATCAAGCACAGTCTGATGATCCGCTGGGATACGCTGCTCATCGGCTTTGAAGCAGTGGTGGTACTGGCGCTTGGCTTTATCCCGGATTCCTATCCGGTGCAGATCTCCCAGGTAGCCATCAACTTTATCGCTTCCATGCAGTTCGCTACCTTCCGGCAGGCCCAGGGCACGCCTATGGCCACCACCTTTGCGACGAATCATATCCGCCAGATCGGAATCGGCCTGGCCAAGGAGCTGCGTCACCGCAACAGCATGGATAAAAGTCACCGCCTGAAATTAAAAAAGCATTCCCTGATGCTGCTCTTTTTCCTACTGGGAGCAGTGATCGGAACCATGTTTTGTCATTTGATCGGAGGACGCGCCATCTGGATCACGGCAGTTCCCCTGGTGGGTCTGTTTATCCTGATGCTCTACGATGATAAAACCAACGGAAGAGAGCATTTGGAGCAAAAGCCACTGGGACATTAACTACGCTGAGGATTTTTGAACTGTGCAATCGGATTTGCAGGCAAGTGATTGGGACAGTTATTTTGTAAATGATGTATTAATATTCAAAAATGGGTAATGACAGAAAATGAACGAATTAGAGACCTATTACAATAAATTTCCGGAAGAGAAGCGACTGACCTCCAGGCGGGGACAGGTGGAGTACCGGATCTCCATGAAATATATTCACGATTATATTCCGAAGGATGTGCCGCCGGAGCAGGTGAAGATTCTGGAGATCGGAGCCGGTACCGGCAGATATTCGGTGGCGCTGGCAGAGGAAGGGTACGATGTCACTGCCGTGGAGCTGGTAAAATACAATCTCGGTATTTTAAAGACCAAGAACAGCAGCGTCCGGGCGATGCAGGGCGATGCGAGAAATCTAAAGAAGCTGAAGGATAATACCTTTGATGTGACCCTTCTGTTTGGCCCTATGTATCATCTCTTTGAAAAAAAGGATAAAAAGCAGGCGCTGGCAGAGGCACTTCGGGTGACAAAGCCGGGGGGCGTGCTGCTTATCGCCTATTGCATGAACGAGTACAGCGTGCTGACCTATGCGTTTAAAGAGGGACATCTGGCGGAATGCATGGAGATGGGACGTCTGACGGAGGATTTTCATACGGTTTCAAAACCGGAGCATCTCTATGATTATGTGCGTCTCGAGGATATCGACGCATTGTTAGAGGGTTCAGGTGCCCAGCGCATCAAGATTATCTCTCCGGACGGACCGGCCAGCTACATGCGGCTGATCCTGAATCAGATGAGTGAGGAAGCATTTGAACAGTTTGTGGCTTATCAGCTGGCGACCTGCGAGCGGCCGGAGCTGCTGGGAGCCGGAGCCCATGTGGTAGATATTTTAAGAAAACGTATCTGTTCAGAACCAGCTGAACAGATACGAACGAACAATACGAAACAGCTGCACAGCCAAAGTCGGCAGGAATGCCAGTAATGCAATGAGACCGATCTGTGCCAGCGTCAGTGGTGCGGTTAAAAACAGCCCCTGCATGGCAGGTACAAACAGCACGATGGATAGGAAAATGGCACCCAGCACAAAGGCGCCGACACTCCAGAGGTTTGTGCCAAAACCGATTTTTATGATTGACTGCTCACTGCGGCAGGTAAATCCGTGAAACAGCCGGGCCAGAGTGAGGGTAGCAAAAGCCATGGTGCTGGCAGTCGCCGGGTTTACACGCAGCCCCTGATAAAAGGCGATCTGTGTGACAATGGCGATGAGCAGACCGTAGCCTAGCAACCGTCTGACAACCGGACGGGTGAGGATGCCCTCCTTTGGATCTCTGGGCGCCCTTTTAAGAAGCAGTGCATCGGCAGGCTCCATGCCGATGGCCAGTGCCGGCAGAGAGTCTGTCAGCAGATTGATAAAGAGCAGATGCACGGCCTCAAAGGGGGTGGACAGGGCTGCGATGGAGCAGTATACCACCACAAAGATGGCTGCCAGATTGCCGGAGAGCAAAAAGAGGATGGCGTTTCGAATGTTCCGGTAGACGTTTCGTCCGTTTAATACCGCACCGATCATGGTGGCAAAATTGTCATCCTCCAGGATCATAGAAGCGGCATCCTTTGATACCTCTGTGCCGGTGATGCCCATGGCGACACCGATATCGGCCTTCTTTAGTGCCGGTGCATCATTGACACCGTCCCCTGTCATGGCGACGATCTTTCCTTTTCGCTGCCATGCGTCTACGATTCGTATTTTATGCTCCGGAGAGACCCGGGCATAGACTGATACATGCTCAAGAATCTCATCTAACTGATCGTCTGAAAGGGCATCTAATTCCTGCCCGGTGAGAGCCTGATCTCCATCCTGGAGGATGCCGATTTTTTTGGCAATGGCAGAGGCTGTCACCTTGTGATCGCCGGTGATCATAATGGGCTTGATTCCGGCAGAAATGGCATCTGCTACGGCCCGGGCGGATTCCTCCCGGGGCGGATCGATGATGGCTGTCAGCCCCAGGAAGGTAAAGTCTGTTTCACTCTCAAAGTCTAACTCTTCTTCGTAAGTAGATTCCCGGTAGGCAAAGGTCAGTACGCGAAGTCCTTCCATAGAAAACTGCTCGTTGGCTGCTTCAATCCGGGCGCGGTCGGCCTCCGTGATGGGACGAACGCCGGCGCTTGTCTGGATTTTGGTGGAATGCTCCAGCAATGTATCCAACGCTCCCTTTGTAAACACAAGATATTTTCCGTCGATCTGGTATTTGCTGCTCATAAGCTTCCGGTCAGAGTCAAAGGGCAGCTCCCCAAGTCTTGAAATTTCGGTACGAACCAGTGTCTCGGTCCGCTCCTCATTTAAAAAGCCGCAGCCCTTGGCCAGGGTGATCAGACAGGTCTCGGTAGGATCACCGATTTCCTGGCCGCTGCTGATGGTGGCGTCGGAATTTAGGACGCAGTCATATAAAAACAGGCGACCGGTCTCTGTGGAAGGATCCAGCTCCTTTGGCGCAAAGCAGCGCTCATCGGCGTAGATTTTTTCTACAGTCATCTTGTTCTGGGTCAGTGTGCCGGTCTTATCGGAGCAGAGTACAGAGACGCAGCCCAATGTTTCGACTGCCTTCAGATCCTTGATAATGGCACGGTTGGCAGCCATTTTCTGGGTGCCAAAGGCCTGTACGATGGTGACGATGGAGCTCAGCGCTTCGGGAATCGCTGCCACAGCCAGCGCCACGGCAAACATCATGGAATCTAAGACGGGATTGCCCTGATAGATGCGCAGGGCAAAAACGATGCCGCTGATGATGAGAATAAGGGCAGCCAGCTTTTTGCTGAAATCATCGAGACTGCGCTGCAGGGGTGTTTTCTTGTTCTTGGTCTCGTTCATCAGGGTGGCGATTTTTCCTATTTCGGTATGCATGCCTGTGCCGGTGACTAAAATCTCGCCTCTGCCGTAAGTCACGAGGCTGCCGGAGTAGACCATGTTGATCCGGTCACCAAGGGCACATTCCGCATCGATGTCCACATCCTTTTTTTCTATATTGGCTGCCTCTCCGGTGAGAGAACTCTCATTCACCTGCAGGGCCGCACTGGTCAGGACGCGGCCGTCGGCGCAGACCAGATCCCCAGCCTCTAACAGCAGCAGATCGCCGGGGACGATATCTTTTGAATCGATCTCCTTTTTCATGCCATCCCGCAGCACCTTGGCTTTGGGGGAGGAGAGAGCCTTCAGGGAATCCAATGATTTTTCGGCTTTAACGGTCTGCACCGTTCCCAGCAGCGCATTAAGAAGCAGCACGACTAAGATGACGATGGTGCTCTCCACATTGCCGGAGACGATGGAGATGGCGGCGGCGATGAGCAGAATCACCACCAAAAGATCCGCGAACTGCTCAAAAAAGATGCGAACCGGATGCTTTTTTCCTTTTTCCTCCAGCTCGTTTTTTCCATGTGTCTCCAGCAGTCTGGCGGCTGCCTCCTCGCTGTGTCCGCAGTCCCCGTAAGCGCTTAGCAAATCCTCCTTGTTTTCCAGATAAATCTCTTTCATATAATAACCTCCTTGATCCGGCACAAAAAGAAAAAGACCCTTTGTGCACAAAAATAAGTGCACAAAAAGTCTCATTTGACAGTCCTATTTGACATCAGCCACCCGGCATCCGGTCTGTGTTCCAGACGTCCTGACGAATACCGGGACATGTGCGGGGATGCACATGCAATTACTCCCTCTTTGTGATTGCCTTCATCCTATCGGATTTTTTTGGCTCTGTCAAGGAAAAAAACGATTGACAAACAAAAAATAAATGCTAGAATAGTTTAAAGAATGAACTGTTTAATAGTGAAATAATTGCATGATGAAACAGTTTCAATACAGAACAATAGGAGAATGACAATGGAGGATAAGTCACAGCATATCGGCAATCGGATGCGTTATTTTAATCATTGCATCAGACAGCTGATCAGTTCAGCCAGCAAGGAGCGGGAAGAGGCCTATGGCATGTCTATGATGGACGGCTGGATCTTGCGCTACTTGGCAGAGCATGAGGACCGGGAGGTCTTTCAGAAAAATATTGAGATGGATCTTCATATTAAGAAGTCCGCTCTCACCCAGGAGCTCAATGAGATGGAGTCAAAGGGACTGATCCGCCGCAGCATCTCGCCCCATGACAGCAGGTACAAGTGCATTGCCAGAACACAGAAGGCACTGGAGATTCACCAGCAGATCATGGATGAGATGGCAGAGCACGAGCGGCTCATCAAAAAAGGAATCAGCCCGGAGGATCTGGCTGTTTTTTCAAGAGTCTTAGACACCATGATTTCGAATGTCAGTACAAAACAGCCGCCGGTGCGCAGCCCCGAGTGGCTATGTGGCAGTAAAAAGGAGGAAGGTAAATGTTAAAAACACTGAAGGCACAGATCAAGGAGTATCGCGCTGCGTCCATTGCGACACCTCTTTGTATGATTATCGAGGTGCTGATGGAGACGGTCATTCCGTTTCTGATGGCATCCATTATTGACGATGGTGTGGAAAAAGGAGATCTGCATCATATCTATGTTGTGGGAGGCCTGATGCTTCTCATGGCACTGATCGGTCTGATCGGCGGACTGGGCGGCGCACATTACGGCGCCAAGGCATCCGCAGGCTTTGCGAAAAATCTGCGTGAGGCCATGTTTAAAAATATTCAGACTTTTTCTTTCGCAAATATCGACCGGTTTTCAACAGCCGGACTGGTAACGCGTCTGACCACTGATGTTACGAACCTTCAGAACGCATATCAGATGATTCTTCGTATGTGCATCCGTGCACCGTTGAGCATGATCTGCGCCATGATCATGAGCTATATCATCTGTCCCAAGCTGGCAAATATCTATCTGATCGCAGTCATTGCTCTGGGCGCGATTATGTTGTTAATCATGAAGCGGACACACCGCTATTTTTCGCAGGTATTTGAGAAGTATGATGAACTCAATGCCAGCGTCCAGGAAAATGTCTCCGGTATCCGCGTGGTCAAGGCTTATGTCCGGGAGGATTTCGAGAAGCAGCGTTTTACCAAGGCCAGCAAAAATGTCTACAGCATGTTCGTCCGTGCAGAGAAGCTGATTTCCCTGACGGCTCCCGTTATGCAGTTTACGGTTTATTCATGTATTCTGCTGATCTCCTGGATCGGAGCGAAGCTTGTGGTTATGGAGGGACTCACCACCGGCGATCTCATGAGTATGCTTACCTATAGTATGAATATTCTGATGAACCTGATGATGCTGTCTATGGTATTTGTTATGGTTACCATGTCAGCTGCCAGCGGACGGCGTGTGGCTGAGGTCATTGAGGAGAAGAGTACACTGACCAATCCCGCAGATCCCGATATGAATGTGCCGGACGGAAGTGTCCGTTTTGATCATGTCTGCTTC
>CAVITM010000064.1:0-11513 GCA_963645455.1 Moraxellaceae bacterium
ACCGTGTTCTCATCCCGGCTGCCCCAACCTGTGTGACGGGCAGTATTGTAAAGAGCATCGTACGGAGGAACGCAGGAAGTACGACAAATACGAGCGCAGTGCGGACGTTAATAAGAAGTACGGCAGAGCGTGGAAACGAATTCGAGACAGATACGCGGCTGCGCACCCTCTCTGCGAGATGTGTCTCAAGGAAGGACGGCTGACGCCCGTTGAGGAAGTTCATCACATCCTGCCCATTTCGCAAGGCGGCGACCATCGGGAAAGCAACCTCATGTCGCTCTGCCAGTCCTGCCACACCAAAATTCATCACGAGATTGGCGACCGGTAGGGGGATAAAAATCTCCGGGACCTTTATGAGCGGGCAACGGCCCGGGGTCACGTGCGCGAAAATTCCTATTCAAACGTGGTATTGACCGCCGAGTACAGATTGGAGGTGTAAGTGTGGCAAAAGACGGTACCAACAGAGGCGGCGCCAGACCGGGAACGGGTCCGAAAAGAAAGCCGCTTGTAGACAAAATACAGGATGGCACGGCGAAAGGCACACTGGTAATGCCGGACGATCTTCCTGAACCCGTAGATATTCATGGCGAGGACGTTCCACCCGTCAGGGATTACCTCAAGGCGAAACAGAAAAACGGCAGTGATTTATGCGCTGAGGAAATTTTCAAAGAAACATGGCTCTGGCTCAAGGCACGCGGCTGTGAAATGTTAGTAAACAACCAGCTGATTGAGCAGTATGCGATGAGCGTAGCGCGGTGGATTCAGTGTGAAGAAGCAATATCCGAGTTCGGATATCTTGCCAAACACCCCACCACGGGAAACGCAATCGCATCGCCCTATGTGTCCATGAGCCGCGACTACAAGAAGCAGGTCAACGCGGACTGGTTTCAAATCTATCAGATTGTCCGTGAAAACTGCGCAGTTGAGTATGCAGGCACAAGCCCGCAAGACGATTTGATGGAGCGGCTGCTCCGTGCGAGAAGCAAAAAATAATATGATTGGAGATATGGACATGAAAACTTATAAAACCGCAGAGAGCGTATGTGCAGGACACCCCGACAAGCTGTGTGACTTTATTGCCGACAGCATTTTGGACGCCTGTCTTTACAAAGACAAGTCCTCCCGTGTGGTCTGCGAGGTTATGGCGGCAGGACGGCGCATCATCGTTGCGGGTGAGATCACCTGCTCAAAGACCGTGGATATCCGTTTTACCGTCCGCAGAGCATTGGAGAAAGTCGGTTATAATCCTTACGGTTTCCTTATCTATGTGTATGTCCGCAGACAGAGCCGGGATATCGCGAACGGTGTGGATATGAGCATCGAAGCAAGAAACGGCGATACATCCTGCTATGCAAACCTGGGCGCAGGCGATCAGGGCACCGTATATGGTTACGCCACCAATGAAACTGAAAAATGTATCCCTCTGCCGCTTCTGCTTGCACACGGAATTTGCAGACAGCTTGACGATGTGAGAAAAGATAATCTTATCCACGGCATTAAACCCGATGGCAAAGCACAGGTTACCGTGGAGTACATTAACGGGAAACCTAAGCGAGTGAAGACCATTGTGGTATCCGTTCAGCATGATAAGGATAAAAACCTCGATACGCTTAAAAGTGAGATTATCGCAGAGGTGCTGCACCCGGTGTTTACGAAATTCCCGTTTGATGCGGATACAGAAATCCTTATCAACCCCTCCGGTAGATTCGTTGAAGGCGGTCCCATGGCTGATACCGGTCTGACCGGAAGGAAGCTGATGGTGGACACCTACGGCGGACTCGGTGCTCACGGCGGCGGCGCGTTCTCCGGCAAAGACCCCACGAAGGTTGACCGTTCCGGCGCGTATATGGCTCGTTACATTGCAAAGAACATTGTGACCGCCGACCTTGCCAATGAGTGCCAGGTGGCTATCAGCTATGCAATCGGTAAAGCTGATCCGGTGGCAGTCCAGATTGACACCTTCGGTACGGGCAAGGTCAGTGACGATACGCTTGCCAAGATTGTGGGAGATGTGTTCAATATGCGTCCTGCGGCAATCATCAACGAATTCTGCCTGAGAAACTGCTCCTTTGCGGATTTTTCGGCATACGGGCATTTCGGCAATCGTTACCCCGTTTGGGAACAACCTAACAAATACAAAGAATTGCGGGAGGCGGTGAGACGATATGAAAACAACGACTGAGATGCAGCTTGTATCAGTAGATAAGCTCGTCCCGTATATCAACAATGCCCGCACACACAGCCCAGAGCAGATCAATAAGCTCCGCTCCTCCCTTCGCGAGTTCGGGTTTATCAATCCCGTTATCATCGACCGTGACTATGGCGTAATCGCCGGCCACGGTCGTATTCTTGCCGCCAAGGAGGAAGGCATCACTGAGGTGCCGTGCGTCTTTGCCGACCATCTCACCGAGGCTCAGAAGAAAGCATATATCATTGCGGATAACCGTATGGCGATGGATGCGGGCTGGGACGAAGAGCTTCTGCGAGTGGAGATTGAAGCACTACAAGCTGAAGCATTCGACCTTGCGCTCACGGGTTTTGACGAGAATGAGCTGTCGAAACTCTTTGATGACGGAAACGAAACACACGAGGATGATTTCGATGTTGACGCAGAGCTTGAGAAGCCGACCTTTTGCAAGTCCGGCGATGTCTGGACGCTGGGACGGCATCGGCTCGTCTGCGGCGACAGCACAAAGGAAGAAACCTACTCCGTTCTTATGGACGGCCGCAAGGCAAACCTCGTGATAACCGACCCTCCGTATAACGTCAACTACGAGGGCACGGCAGGAAAAATAAAGAACGATAACATGGCATCGGAGAAGTTTTACGACTTTCTCTTCGATGCCTTTTCTAATATTGAAAAGGTCATGGCGGACGATGCGTCTATATACGTATTCCATGCGGATACGGAAGGACTGAATTTCCGCAAGGCGTTTGACGCCGCAGGCTTTTACCTCTCCGGCTGCTGTATCTGGAAAAAGCCGAGTCTGGTGCTCGGCCGCTCTCCGTATCAATGGCGGCATGAGCCTTGCCTGTACGGTTGGAAGAAGAAAGGCAAGCATCAGTGGTATTCCGACCGCAAGCAGACAACCATATGGGAATTTGAGAAAACAAAGAAAAACACTGATCATCCGACCATGAAGCCCATTCCGCTTCTGGCGTATGCGATTCAGAATTCCTCCATGAGCAATACGCTCGTGCTCGACCCCTTCGGCGGCAGCGGCTCTACGCTCATTGCCTGTGAGCAGACCGACAGAAGCTGCTGCACCATAGAGCTTGACGAGAAATACTGCGATGTCATCGTAAAACGGTACATCGAGCAGGTTGGCACGGATGAGAATGTATCTGTTCTGCGTGACGGCAAGGAATACAAGTTCAGCGAGGTAGCGACCCATGACGAATAAAAAGCTCACCCTCGGCAGTTTGTTTGACGGCTCCGGCGGTTTCCCGTTAGGCGGCTTGATTTCCGGCATCACTCCTGTGTGGGCATCGGAAATTGAGCCGTTTCCTATTCGCGTCACCACCGGGCGGCTGCCCTTTATGAAACACTACGGAGATATCTCGCAGATGGACGGCGGCAAGGTAGAACCCGTGGATATTATCACCTTCGGCTCACCGTGCCAGGATATGTCCGTGGCAGGTCGAAGGAGCGGCTTGGACGGCGCGCGTTCCAGCCTTTTCTATGAAGCCGTCCGAATCATAAAAGAAATGAGGTGTGCCACCAATGGCAGATATCCAAGATACATCGTGTGGGAAAATGTCCCCGGCGCCTTCTCCTCAAACAGCGGCGAAGACTTCAAAGCAGTCCTCGAAACGGTCATCGGCATCGTCGAGCCGAACACCGAGGTGCCTATGCCTGAAAAAGCAAGATGGCCCTATGCCGACTGCTATATGGGAGACGGATGGAGCCTTGCTTACAGAGTTCTTGACGCTCAATACTGGGGAGTGCCCCAGCGTAGAAAACGCATCTATCTTGTCGCAGATTTTGCAGGCAGGAGTGCCTTCGACATACTTTTTAAGTCCGAGGGCCTGTCAGGGTATTCTGCGGAGAGCTTCCGCTCGTGGCAAAGAACTGCCGGAGATACTGAAACTTGCCCTGGAGCGGCAGGCTTTGATGGCTACAACGGCAGTCTGACGGAAAATACGGCAGCGACCCTTGGCGTCAACTGCGGTATGAGTACAGGACGCAACGGCATCGTGCTCAACGACCAGGGCGGCAATCGCATGGATGTAACCGATGATGTCACCTCCACTCTCCGAGCCGAAGCGCATCATCCACCCTGCGTAATGGAGTCGGCGGGTTTTTGCACCGAGCATTCCGCAAAGAGCAGAAGCATCGGTTATGAGGAGGAATGCTCACCGACACTCCGTGCAGGTGTTGTGCCTGCGGCGGTGGCTCTGGAGAACCATCCGACCGACAGCAGAGTCAAGCTCTCAGAGGACGGCACGGTTCAGACGCTGACCTCACGTATGGGAACCGGCGGCAACAATGTGCCGCTCGTCATGAAAATCCGCTCCGGCTGTGAAGGTGGCGGCAAGGGGCCGCTCATCCAGGAGAATAAATCCGCGACCCTGTCCTGCAACAATGATCAGACGCTGTTCGAGCCTTGCGGCTGGGACGGCGGACAGGTTTCACCTACGCTTACCAAGCAGAATGCGGGCGGCAGTCAGCGGATGCCGGACAAGGACAACTTCAACTGTGTTCTGCAGCCCTTCGGCATCTGCTCCAAGGAATCCAACTCTATGAAGTCGGACAATCCTCACAGCGGTATTTACGAAGCAGATACATCACGCACCCTTGACGGCAACGGAGGCAACCCCTCCTGCAACCAGGGCGGCATTGCCGTGGTTGAGAGCTACGCCATACAAGGCTCCATGATAGGACGAAACAATAAGAACGGTCCCCAGGGCGATGGTATCAATGAAGATGTCAGCTTTACCTTAAATACCGTTGACCGCCATGCCATATATGCCATGACCACCGGTAGCTTTACGCAGGTAGCGGAAGAAAAAGCACCGACCGTTCTCGCAAGAGACTACAAAGACCCAACAGCCGTCTGCTACGGCATCGGCAGAGATGCCTTCAACCAGGGACGGAACGCGAAATTCAATCCGTCCTATTCCGAGGAACTTCAGCCCACACTGGTGGCAAAAGGCCCCGGCGCTATTCAGAGCGGATACACCGTTCGCAGATTGACACCTACCGAATGCGCAAGGCTGCAGGGATTCCCGGACTGGTGGTGTTCCGACCTCGGTACGGAGAAGCTATCCGATGAAGAAATGTACTTCTGGTACAAGGTATTCAAGACATACGCAGAGGTCACAGGCAGCAAGATGAAATCCGACAAACAGATTGCCAAATGGCTGAAGAATCCCCATTCGGACAGTGCCGAGTATAAGATGTGGGGCAACGGTGTGGCGCTGCCATGCGTGGTATTTGTACTCTCCGGCATCGTGTACTGTACACAATCCGAAGCAGAATAATTTGTCACGGTTCTGTAGATATATAGCTGGCTATATGCCAAAGCTGACGGTAATATGTGACTACCAAAAACAAGGGAGGTCACGAAAATGACGATTACAATCAATGCCCAGGGCGCGGAACGCAAACGGCTGGTGAAGACCATTTCCGACTGGCTCGGAGTTCCGGCAAAGTACTGCGGAGCACCCACTTTTAACTATGAAGTAGACTACTTCACCATCGACAAAAGTGGCAGCCTGACCTTTGACGATATGGCCGACAGCGAGGTCATTGAGCGTCTCCTGCAGCACATCTACGATGAGGGCTTTGACATCGATCAGAGCCACACTGAGGATGAGCCGACCGGGCTGAAGGTCAGTATTCCGCTGGACAAAGTGGCGGTCGGAAACCTTACCAATCTGTTAGATGCCAAAGGTAACCTTATAAAAAAGGCACTTGGGATTGATAACCTTCCCATTGAGATTGGCGAAGAAACGGTTTCGTTCCCGTGGTTCTCGGAGATGCCGGATGCGGATACAGCAAAAGCCTGCAACGAGTTCATTGCCGCTATATGCAAAATGAGCCGTGAGCAGAAACGCATCACGGCAAAGGAGAAGGCGGTCGACAACGAGAAGTACGCATTCCGCTGCTTTCTTCTGCGGCTTGGCTTCATTGGTGATGAATACAAAGCTGCACGGAAAATTCTGCTGAAGAACCTCTCCGGCTCATCGGCTTTCAAGAACGGAGGTGCGCAGCATGAGATTTCCGAGTAAGGAAACGGTTGAGCGCATTCGCAAGGAATACCCGGCCGGCACCCGTGTGGAGCTTGTACAGATGGACGATCCCCAGGCGCCGCCCATCGGCACAAAGGGTACAGTTCAGGGTGTCGATGACATCGGCTCCATTATGGTTGCCTGGGATAACGGCTGCGGTCTGAGCGTGGCCTACGGCGAGGATATCTGCCGTAAACTGCTGTAATATACACAGTTTTCAGACCACAATATCGTGTATATTATGGCTCAGATATAACTGGATATAGTGTGCTTTCAGAGCTAATATGTCACTACCGAAAGGGAAAACAAAGCTAAACGGAGGGCACAAAAATGAGCCAAAAGACAGAAAACCAGGTAGCCGAAATGAAGAAGCAGACCATCGGGGTTGAGGTCGAGATGAACAGCATCACAAGACCCGCCGCCGCAAAGCTTGCCGCAGAGTTCTTCGGCACAGGCAGATATGAGGACACAGCAAGACGCAACGGATACTGCACATGGAGCGCATGGGATGCAGACGGTCGCGAATGGAAATTCCAAAAGGATGTCAGCATTGCGGGACCGGACAGCGAAAAATGCGAGATGGTTACCCCAATCCTCACCTATGCCGACATGGAAACCCTGCAGGAGCTTGTTCGCCGTCTGCGCCGCGCCGGAGCCAAGAGCGACGCCACAAGGGGCTGCGGAGTTCACATTCACATCGGTGCCAAGGGGCATACGCCGCAGACACTGCGAAACCTCGCCAACATCATGGCAAGCCACGAAGACCTCCTTGCAAGCGCCCTGAACCTCGACAGCTACCGCGTAAGCCGCTACTGCCGCACGGTCGACCCCAGATTCCTGGAACGGCTCAACCGCAGGAAACCCGCCACAATGGCAGACCTTGCGGACATCTGGTACGGCAGCCAGAACGCCGACTACGGCAGAAGCCAGCATTACAACGACAGCCGCTACCATATGCTCAACCTCCACGCCACCTTCACCAAGGGCACGATTGAGTTCCGGCTTTTCCAGTTTGACGCGCCTTCGGACGGCAGACAGAACGGACTCCATGCCGGACAGCTCAAGAGCTACATTCAGCTTTGCCTCGCACTCAGCCAGATGGCAAAGACGGTGCGGACGGCAAGCCCCAAACCCCAGCAGAACGAAAACCCAAAATACGCGATGCGCACCTGGCTCCTTCGCCTCGGCTTTATCGGCGAGGAGTTCAAAACCGCAAGAGAGCTCCTGACGAAGCGCCTTGACGGGGATGCAGCCTTCCGCAGCGGCAGAGCCGCCTGAAGGACGCAGCCCAGAGGCCTACCGACCCGCTGATGCGGGCTTTCGGTGGTAGAAGCGTCTTAGGGTTCCCGAAAAGTCAACAGACTTTTTGGGAAAAGGACGAGCAGCGTAGAGAATGAGCTTTTCGTGCTTGCACGGAAACGAATGATACGCAGCTTGCGAGGACGCCGGAAAGGAGAATTTTTATATGGAGAAACGCTATTACATTGCCTACGGCAGCAACCTCAATGTCAGCCAGATGCGTCTGCGCTGCCCTCATGCCACCATCTGCGGCACAGCAAGGCTTGACGGATGGGAGCTTCTATTCAAGGGCAGCAAGACCGGCTCTTACCTCACGATTGAGAAATGCGATGGCGGCACGGTTCCCGTGGTCGTCTGGGAAGTGACCGAGCAGGACGAGAAAGCCCTCGACCGCTATGAAGGCTATCCCAATTTCTATTACAAGCGGGAGCTTAAGTTGAAATACAAGGGCATCCGCACAGGCAGGCGCAGGACGGTCACTGCCTTCGTCTACATCATGCATGAGGAAAGACCGATAGGCGTCCCATCGAATTTCTACATGGAAACCTGCCTTGACGGCTACGACACCTTTTATTTCGACCACAGCTTCCTGCTTGCGGCCTATGATAAATCTTTGGAGGTATGCGGATATGAAAGAGAATGATGTAGTGCAGATTCAAATCTGTCAACGATGCGGAAAGGCATATTCCGAGCCTGCGGCATTGTCCAGAGCGGACAACCAAACCCTCATCTGCCCGGACTGCGGCACACGGGAGGCGCTCGATTCCATCGGCGTAAAGCCGGAGGAGCAGGAGCGGATCATTGCCGCCATCCACCGCTGCCGCACTGAATAAGGCTGTAATATACACAGTTTCCGCCCCGAATGATTGTGTACTATATATCTCCGAAATGACTGGATATATCCCAGACATGACGGTAATATACACTCACAACAAAACGAACGGAGGTACACGGATATGTGGAAGGAAGGCAGCATCAGGGTCAACGGAGTGATTTTTCACTACTGGATGAAGCAGTACGAGGAAGACTCCGAGTGGGGCATCGAGGGCGGACGCATTTCTAAGCTCATGCTCAAGCGGGACGGCAAAATCGTCTGCAACTACGACAGAGGCTGGGACATCGAACCGTTCGACCCTAACAGCAAACTTGCCGCTGGTATTTTGATTCAAACAGAGAACTAACCCCACGGAATTGAATATTCCGAGTGCAGAGCCGCAAGGCCCTGTATCTCGTTACAAAGGTCGCATCCACTTTGGATGGCGGCTATTTTTATTGCCCTGCCAAGGAGGTGAGCATTATGAGAAAGCTGAAAAAATACAAGCCGACACGGTTCATGGAGAAAACCTCCTACTACGATGCCGATGCTGCGGATTATGCCGTGATGTTCATCGAGAGCCTGTGCCATACCAAAGGCACCTGGGCAAGAAAGCCCTTTGAACTCATCGACTGGCAGGAGCAAATAATCCGTGACATTTTCGGAGTTCTCAAGCCGAACGGCTATAGGCAGTTCAATACCGCTTACATTGAAATTCCAAAGAAACAAGGTAAATCCGAGCTTGCCGCCGCTGTGGCGCTTCTGCTTACCTGCGGTGACGGTGAGGAACGCGCCGAGGTTTACGGCTGTGCCGCCGACCGACAGCAGGCATCCATTGTGTTCAATGTTGCCGCCGACATGGTGCGAATGTGTCCTGCGCTTTCCAAGCGAGTAAAAATACTGGATTCTCAGAAGCGGCTCATCTATCAGCCAACGGGCAGCATCTACCAGGTGCTCTCCGCCGATGTAGGCAATAAGCATGGATTCAACACCCACGGTGTGGTATTCGATGAGCTGCACACCCAGCCGAACCGCAAGCTATTTGATGTTATGACCAAAGGCTCCGGCGATGCCAGAATGCAGCCGCTGTATTTCCTTATAACCACGGCCGGCAATGACACGAAGAGTATCTGCTATGAGATACACCAAAAGGCAAAGGATATTATCGAGGGGCGCAAAATCGACCACACATTTTATCCTGTTATTTACGGTGCGGATGAATCTGATGACTGGACTGATCCGAAAGTGTGGAAGAAAGCCAACCCGTCACTCGGCATTACGGTCGGTATCGACAAGGTCAAGGATGCCTGTGAATCGGCAAAGCAGAACCCCGGCGAGGAGAACTCCTTCCGGCAGCTAAGACTCAATCAGTGGGTCAAGCAGGCAGTTCGCTGGATGCCTATGGAAAAATGGGATAAATGTGAGTTTGCTATCAATGAAGACGATTTGGAAGGCCGCGTTTGCTACGGCGGTCTTGACCTCTCGTCCACTACGGATATTACGGCCTTCGTGCTGGTGTTCCCACCAACAGATGAAACAGATAAATACATCGTTCTGCCGTACTTCTGGATACCGGAGGACAATCTCGACCTTCGTGTCCGGCGCGACCATGTGCCTTACGATGTATGGGAGCGGCAGGGATATCTCCAGACCACGGAAGGCAATGTGGTTCACTATGGCTATATCGAAAAGTTCATCGAAAGCCTGGGTGAGCGTTTTAATATTCGGGAGATTGCTTTTGACCGCTGGGGCGCTGTGCAGATGGTGCAGAACCTTGAGGGCATGGGATTTACGGTCGTGCCCTTCGGTCAGGGCTTCAAAGATATGTCTCCTCCAACCAAGGAGCTGATGAAACTTGTGCTGGAGCAGCGAATTGCCCACGGAGGTCACCCTGTTCTTCGCTGGATGATGGATAACATTTATATCCGCACAGACCCGGCAGGCAACATCAAGCCAGATAAGGAGAGGTCTACAGAGAAAATAGACGGTGCCGTTGCCACCATTATGGCACTTGACAGAGCTATCCGCTGCGGCAACGATACGAGCGAGTCCGTGTATGACAGTCGTGGACTCTTATTTATATGATTGGAGTGAATATATGGGTATCTTTTCGGGATTATTCAAATCAAGAGACAAGCCTCAAAACAGAACAGCCGGAAGCGGCTATTCTTTCTTTATGGGAGGTTCGTCTGCAGGAAAGCTGGTAACGGAACGTTCGGCTATGCAGATGACTGCCGTTTATGCCTGCGTCCGTATTCTTTCTGAGGCTGTGGCAGGACTTCCAGTGCATCTGTACAGATATACATCGGACGGCGGTAAAGAAAAAGCTGTTGACCATCCGCTTTACCTTATACTCCACGATGAGCCGAACCCGGAGATGAGCTCTTTCGTCTTTCGCGAAACCCTTATGACGCACCTTTTGCTCTGGGGCAATGCCTATGCACAGATTATCCGAAACGGCAAGGGGGAAGTTGTGGCGTTGTATCCGCTGATGCCTAACAAGATGACCGTGGACAGAGATGAAAACGGTAAGCTGTTCTATCAGTACAACAGAAACAATGACGAAGCCATAAAGGATACGGGGACTGTAATTCTCACAACAAGAGATGTCCTTCACATTCCCGGACTCGGCTTTGACGGACTTGTGGGATATTCGCCGATTGCGATGGCAAAAAACGCTATCGGCCTTGCCATTGCCGCAGAGGAATACGGCAGTAAGTTCTATGCAAACGGTGCTACGCCCTCCGGCATACTGGAGCACCCCGGCACAATTAAAGACCCGAGCCGTGTCCGTGACAGCTGGCAGAACACATTCGGCGGCAGCGGAAATTCCAACAAGGTGGCTGTGTTGGAAGAAGGAATGAAGTATACCCCTATTTCAATTTCTCCCAATGAAGCACAGTTCCTTGAAACACGAAAATTTCAAATAAACGAGATAGCGAGGATATTCCGTGTGCCTCCCCATATGGTGGGAGATCTTGAAAAGTCCTCGTTTTCAAATATTGAGCAGCAGTCTTTGGAATTCGTAAAATACACCCTCGACCCCTGGGTTATCCGCTGGGAGCAGTCTATTCAGCGGACACTACTCACACCGGACGAGAAAAAACAGTACTTTGTGAAGTTCAATGTAGAGGGCCTGCTCCGAGGTGACTACGCAAGCCGTATG
>CAVITM010000065.1:0-11164 GCA_963645455.1 Moraxellaceae bacterium
ATGCTCTTGAGACAATAAAAGTAGATGTTTCTGATCACCAGCAGGTTGAAGATATGATCGATTATGCCGTTAAAACTTTTGGCAGCATGGATATTATGGTAAATAACGCAGGTATCATGGATAACCTTCTGCCTATTGCAGAAATGGATGATGATATTTGGGACAGACTTATGCGTGTTAACCTGAACAGCGTTATGTACGGCACCAGAAAAGCTGTTCGCTATTTCTTAGAGCATCGTGTTCCCGGAACCATTATTAATACTGCCTCTCTTTCAGGTCTTTGTGCAGGACGGGGCGGCTGCGCTTATACCGCATCCAAATTTGCTGTGGTTGGCTTGACAAAAAACGTTGCCTTCATGTATGGCGATGCTGGCATTCGATGTAATGCTATCTGTCCGGGTAATACACAGACCAACATCGGTGTTGGTATGAGACGGCCAAGTAAGCTTGGTATGGCAAAAGCAACAACCGGTTACTCAGGTGCTACCAGATCAGGTACACCGGAAGAAATTGCTTCTGCCGCCCTCTTCCTGGCCTCTAAGGAAGCGATCTTCATCAATGGTGAAACACTGACTATTGATGGTGGATGGAGCGCATATTAATATTTGCATTTTGAGCGTTCTGGCAAAGTATTGTACTTGCCAAACACAGTAGACATGGTATAAAATTCTTTTGGATTTGAAAGAAGAAAGCCTGACGAAATTTTAAAAAAAAGTGAAGGGTTGATATGGGCAGGAGATAAAAGTCGTGGGAGAAATGCTTACGCTCCAGGTCACCATCTTTTCCGTGATGGCGATGGGGTTTTTATTAAAAAAAATAAAACTGATTTCTGACAGAGGGCAAAAAGAGATCACAGATCTTGTCATTTACCTGATTCTCCCGGCAAATATCATTACCAGCTTCATGACGGAGCTCAGCAGTGATACCATTTCTGACTGTATATGGATTGCGGTGATTTCCATTGGTATACAGATCATGGCATTATTTTATGGCAATATCTTTTTCCGTAAAGAAAATGAAAACCGGTTGAAATGCCTGAACTATGCCATTATCTGCTCTAATGCGGGATTCCTTGGGAATCCGGTTGCGGAAGGTGTGTTTGGTTCGGTCGGCCTCATGCTGGCCAGTGTATATCTGATTCCCCAGCGTATTATGATGTGGTCCGAAGGAATTGCGATTTTCTCCGGCGTATCTGACAAAAAAGCAACGCTGAAAAAGGTGGTGACCCATCCCTGTGTGCTGGCCTGCTTCATCGGCTTTATTTTGATGGTTGGGCAGATTCAATTGCCGGCTGTGATCCTGACACCCATTCAGACACTTGGCAGATGCAACACAGCACTTTCCATGATGGTTATTGGCATGATCCTTGCTGATATTGATGTAAAAACGATCCTCGACAAAACGGTGGTCCGTTACACGGTCCACCGCCTTGTCATTATCCCTGTCATTGTTTATATCGTGGCGAGTCTGCTTCCGGTCAGCAAGCTGGTCTGCGGAGTCAGCGTACTTCTTGCAGCAATGCCTGCCGGTGCCACAACCAGTATGCTTGCAGCCAAGTATGACCGCGATCCGGAATTTGCGACAAAGCTGGTGGTGTTCTCCACCCTGTGCTCCATCCCGGCAATCATTATCTGGAGCAGCGTGCTAACATAATGTTATAGCCTTAATTGATTCGACAGCCATTGTTATTCCAATATCTCAGGCTGGCACTCTCTATGGCTCAAATATCCTTCCCAGTCTTCTCACTGCCTCTTCCATTTTCTCTTCTTTCAGGTCCGAATAATTAACAATCAGCGTCCTGTCATATCTTTCTTCTTTTTCTATACAGAATTGCGACAGGCACTGCACTTCTATTCCCTGCTTCTTTGCCTCCCATATCAACTCTGTATCTGTAAGTTCCGTATTCAGTTTTAATAACATGTGCGTTCCATGCTTTCCGCCTTTGATATCAGCAATCGGAATATTCTCTGCTTTTTGCAAAAGGCGGAGCAATTTCTGCCCATTATTCTCATAATATTTTTTCATCCTCCTGACATGCCGTTCAAAATATTCTTCTCTTATAAATCTCGCCATGACATATTGCTCAAAGTTTGGTGCCGGGCTTGGAAATTTCTCCGACACCTTCCTGCAGTCTTCTGCTAATTTTTCCGGAAGCACCATATAATTGATTCGGATTGCCGGTGCCATCGTTTTTCCAAATGTATTCATATAGATCACTCTATGATGTGTATCCATGCTCTGCAGCGTTTTCTCCATCTGCGTCCGATACCGGAATTCACAGTCATAATCATCTTCTATAATATATCTGTCGGGTGTTTCCGATGCCCATTCAAGTAATTCCAGTTTTCTTTTTTCTGACATGGTAATTCCAAGCGGATATTGATGTTCCGGAGAAACATGTACAATATTGACGCCTCTTTCTCTAAGATCATTCACACTAATTCCTTCCTCGTCCATCTTAAGACTATGCCAGGAGAGTCTGGCATCCTCATATAACCATGGAATCTTCCTGTAGCCTGGCGTCTCCGCCGCATATACCGAATTTCTCGGAAATATTTTGAACAGTTTCCCATATAATGATTCCACGCCCGTCCCTATCACAATATGATCCGACGGCACATCCACACCTCTCTCCCTTGCCAGATAATATGCGATCGCGTCTCTTAATTCTGGAACACCTCTCCAGTCTGTGCTTTCGATCAATTCCCCTTCATAATCTGTCAGCACCTCCCGCATCAGCTTTTTCCATACCGAAAATGGAAATTTTTCATATGCCAAATGTGTTGAGGAAAGATCTATGAGCAACTGCTTTTTTTTGACCGTCTTCTCCCTCTGCCTTATCTCATATGTCTGCTCATATAACCTCGCCACATAATAGCCTCTCTTTTCCTTTGACTCAATATATCCTTCTGCCACAAGCTGTTCATATGCATGGACAACTGTTTTTACACTAATTCCATAGTCTTCCGCCATTGCTCTCTTTGACGGAAGCTTATCCCCAGCCCGAAGTCGCCCTGCAACAATATCTTTTTTCAGGCATTCATACAAATTTTCGTATATTGATTTTCCTTCTCTTTTTTTCAGGTCATAATTCAACATATCTGATCCCCTTTTTTTCTCACGGTCTGGTTCTTTTTCCTTCTCTTATTGTCCGCTAAAATAAGTCTCAACAAGACGCATTACTTATCATAAAAGATTCAAGGGAGGATTTATCTATGGCTACATATGCAGTGACAGGCGGTTCCAGTGGAATCGGTGCAAAAACAGTACAATTATTAAAACAGAAAGGACATGATACTCTGAATATCGATCTCCATGGCGGCGACATTACCGCTGATCTCTCCACGCCAGACGGCAGACAACATGTGATCGATGAGCTTCACAGACTTTGTCCGGATGGTCTGGATGGTCTTGTATGCAATGCCGGTGTATCCGGTGCCTGCGGCAACCTTAAACTGATCGTATCACTCAATTTTTTCGGGACTGTTGTTCTAATCAAAGGTGCTTATGACCTTCTGAAAAAGAAGCACGGAGCTTGTGTTGTCACTTCTTCCAATACCATCTCGCAAGGTGCGGCACGTATGGATATCGCCGATCTTCTTAATAACAACAATGAAGATGAGCAACGTATTTTAAATGTGATCTCTACATTAGATGAATCCAATCTCACTGTCGGTAACAGTATCTATGTCGCAAGCAAATACGCTCTCGCCCGCTGGGTACGTCGCCACTCTGCATCCTATGCAGCCAACGGAGTCCGCATCAACGCCGTTGCTCCCGGAAATGTCAACACGGCTATGACAGCTACACTGGCAACCAATGCACGTATGGCACTGAACGCACTTCCAATCCCGACCAAATATGGTCTTGAGACACTGATGGATCCGGAAGAAATCGCATCAGTCATTGTTTTCCTCGCCTCCGATGAGGCTCGCGGTGTCAATGGCAATATCATGTTCGTTGACGGCGGTACCGATGCATTGTTAAATACTGAAAAAGTATACTAAGAACGGAGGATGATTCCTATGAAACCAATCGAAAAATATATCGAGGCTATTGAAAACAAAGATTTTTACGCTCTTGGAGGCCTATTCACCGATGACGGTCACTACTGTGACTACTGTCCGAATGGCACTTCGCAGCATGAATATCACTTATATGGAAAAGAAGCCATTTCCATGTTCTTCCGTAATAAATTTTTATTCCGTCAATATGCGATCATGGAATCCCGGATTCTGAATGATGAACAGGCAGAATTCGTTGCTTCTTTCGGCGGCTACTATATCATGGCACTGGTCGATCTGCAATCTGTCACAGATGACGGACACATCCTACGCCTGACGGTACGTCCCAGATAAATCTTGTTTCCAGCCTGCCGCAAAATTTCTCTGTGGCAGGCTTTTCTAAATGATACCGCTTTTGATTCCACTCTTCTAATTCCATTATTGAATCTTCATATTCCCAGATTGCACCTTTCGCCAAGTGATGCTATACTAAAAGCCATTACAAGCAAGCGAAAGGAGATACACAGTTGAAAAAATTTTTCAGTGAATTTAAGGAGTTTATTTCCCGTGGCAACGTCATGGATCTGGCAGTCGGCATGATCATCGGCTCTGCTTTCACCAGTATCGTCAATTCTCTGGTCACAGACGTCATCATGCCCCTGATCTCAGTCCTCACCGGAGGCATCAGCTTTGATAACTGGAAGATCGTTCTTGGTTCCGGAGAGGCTGCCCCTGTTCTGAACCTGGGAAGCTTCCTGGCACAGGTACTGAACTTCCTCATCATCGCTTTTGTCATCTTCACGGTCGTGAAAGCCCTGAACAAGCTGCATGAGCTGGGACACAAGCCTGTAGAAGAAGTAAAGACCACCAAGACCTGTCCCTATTGCAAGTCCGAGATCTCCATTGAGGCCACCCGCTGTCCTCATTGCACCTCGCAGCTACAGGAAAATTAGCATAAGTGCCAAAAGTACTCAAGCCACCGGCTTTCACAGAGAAGGAGCCCCCGCAACCGATCATATTTTACCGGTTGTGAGGGCTCCTCTTTTTAACATTCCGAATCCAACTCTTTAGTTACATAAAAGCATTCTTCTCTGGTTGTCGATGCCAAACATATGGGCCATATTGCCCATACCGCTTCCGTCGAATTCCTTCTCCAACGCGCCGTTGTAATTCAGCACCCAGCCATACTGCAGGCTGACATCGTGATATCCGATGGAAAGTCCGCCCTTTTTCTTGATCCGGTATGTCAACGGTGTCCGGAACTGCCAGTATTTGTTCAGGTCAAACATCTCTTCTCTGGTGTACTCAATTCCGTCATATACGAAAATGATCTCATCACGGTCAAATACTTCTCCGTCTACCGTCACATTGCCGAACCGGCACTGGGTAAACCAGTATCCCTTGTAATATTTCGGGACAAATTTGAACTCGAATCCGTCGATCTCTCCGTTCTCATCATAGGTATTGTGAAAACCACGCTGCTGAATTGGCTGAAATTCTACCATAATCTTATCCTCCTTTTAGTATCCCAGAATATTGCGAAGCATCACCTGGTGACGGCGAACCTGATCCGGGATCTCTACCATAGCCTGTGCAAATTTATCCGGACCTTCCTCTGCATGGAACCGGATCGCTCCCTCGTACTCAGAAAGCAGGTCTCCGCTCCATCCGTTGTCTACCATCAGTTTGATGACCTCCGGATACGGAATGGTCTCTTCCTCAAAATTCTCATTCACGTAAGTGAATTTCGCATGGCACACATAGCTGTAAGGAAGGAAATCCACGATTTCTTCCGGCTTTGTCAGATCATTCGGATTAAACATCACCATATCTTCCATGCCCTTTGTAACTTTGTTCTGGAAGGTACCGAAGTCGATATTAAATCCGAAATGGGACGTCTTGGTGCGATGAATGAAATCAAGATATTCATCCCGGATATGGGGCGTATGAAGTGTGGTGGGAAGATGTACCTCATTCTGCATGCGCACATCATATTTCTCGGCATAGGGGAGTGCCTTCTCGATGTAATTCTGCCAGCCCGGCTCCGGATCGCAGACTTCATTTGTGCAGGTGATCTTTGTACGGAGTGCCTTGAATCCAAGGAGATGCGCCAGACGGAAATCCTGCTTCAACTCCTCTACCACCTCATCATCGCTCATGCCTTTTCCGCGGTGCAGATGATTCTCGGCCCAGTGTCCCAGCTCAGAGGGCTGCAACTTGTACTTATCACATAATCCCCAGTAATGATCGACCCATTCCGGCGAGGGATTTGGATAATTCGGAATGTAGCTCGTCAGAAATTCGAAACAGGTTGCTCCCGTATCGGCCATTTCCTCGAACACATCATCCAGCGTCATTGTCTTGCCAAGAAGGTTGTGATAGCTGTATAAACAGATTCCTCTCCTTGGTCTTCCCTTCTCAATAGTCATGAAAAATGTCCTCCTTTTTGTTGCAAAATTATGTACAATCTGCTGTGTCAAGAAATCTCTCTTGATCTCTGTTGCCCTTATTATATGGTCTTTTTTACGCAAATTCCATGTATATTGTGCGCAAGAAAATGGACAAAATTACGATTACGTTTTATAATAAAGCAATGCCTTCGAAGGGAGAAAAACGATGAATTTTCTGATCGCAAGCCAGAACAAACGATTCTATGACTATCCGGATCACAGTCATTTGCTCTGGGAGATGCTTTTGAATATAGACGGCTTCGGAACAGCCAAGATCGATGGAGAAACCTATGAGTTTCAGCCGGGCACGATCTTCTGTATCCGTCCAAGAATCGTGCACAGCAAACATTCAGAGACAGGTTTTATCGACGGAAGTGTCCTTCTGGAGGATTTCTGCATGAGCTCCGAGCAAAAAGACGTTTTTGTCTTCCAGGATGACGAGCGCAATTCCTTTTATACGCTGTACAAGCTTGCCCTGAATTATCCCCTGAATCCGGCCACGGATGTCTATGCGGAACGGTTTCTGCGTTCTGTGCTGGATGCCATGCAGAATCTCCTCTGCCACTGGAAAAATGCCAATGACAAGAATCCGGAGGTGCTCCGCGTACAAAAGATTCTGGCCGACCACGTGTCAGATACTCATTTTGACATAAATAAAGTGATTGACGGGACATCCTATTCCGCCAATCACTTTCGAAAGCTTTTTAAGGAACAATGCAATTGTTCGCCGCTTCACTATTATAATCTGCTGAAGATCCAGAAAGCCAAGGAACAGATCGTACAGCACAAATCCATCATGTCAATCCAGGAGATCGCGCATAACTGCGGCTTTGAGGATCCCTATTATTTCTCCAGACTTTTCAAAAAGCTTGTGGGCTGCAGTCCGATCCAGTACTATAAGCAAAGCCAGAAAAGCGTAGATCCGGAGACCTTCGAGCGTCTTTCCTGAATAGCTGAAATAAATGCGGAATCCGTAACTCGTTGATAATCAGTTAAAATAGTGTTAGAATTAACTGACCACAATGAGATTTTTCGTTCGAACCCGGGTTCAATCCTGTAAAAATGGGCCTGAGCCTGGAATTTGCCGACTTTTACGGAGAAGAAGATATGATAGAATTTATGACAAACCACATGTATGATTTCATTGCAATGATTTCCTGCATCTGTTTTCTGGCGTTTATCACACACAATCGCCTGACTTCCAGACGTGTTATGCGTTATTTTGTTCTTGCCGCTTTATCTATTATTGTTGCGATTCTGGCGGAGAATGCTGAGACGGCATTGGCAATGCTCGATCATCCGACGAAGGTACGTGTGCTGAGCTCTGCAATTGCATATTGTGCGCGGCCTGCGTCTGTATTCTTTATTATACTGATTCAGCTTCGCAACAAAGCACATAGGTACATGGGTCTGCTTTCCATTCCGCTGATCATTGATGCGGTTGTCTCTTTTTCTGCCTTATTTTGTCCGCTGGCATTTTCTTATTCGCAATCGAATCATTTCTCAAGAGGACCGCTTGGACTGACGCCCTTTATCGTGAGCGGCTTTTATTTCTTTGTACTGCTGCTGTTTAGCTTTGAGAAGGTACGAAAAGGAGAACGGCAGGAGTCTGTCATCTGCATCATCATCACAGTCGTGTGCATCTTCTGTGTATTTGTGGAAAGTGAATTCGTTATGATCGGATTCTTGTCATTGGCCTCCATCATCGGAGAAATTTTCTATTACATGTTCTTCCTGATCGAGCGCTATTGCCGGGATGCCCTGACAGAGGCCTACACGCGCAGCCAGTTTTACCGTGATATTGAAGTAAAAGATGATCCTCAGTATTTTATTCTGGTCGACATAAACGGACTCAAGAGGATTAATGATAATTGGGGACACATCGAAGGGGATAAGGCTTTATGCGCATTCGTGGATGTGGCAGGGGACTGTATGCCGAAGAATGCAAGGGTATACCGGTTTGGCGGGGATGAGTTTGCCATTCTCTATAAGACAAATCAGGAGGACAATGTCACGAATCTGCTGACACGAATCCGGCAGAACAGCAGCAAGCTTCCCTTTGGTTTCTCTGCCGGATATGCGCAGTTTTCGGGAGAAAAAGAATTCGATGCTGCATACAGCAGGGCGGATGAGATGTTATACGTTAAAAAGAAGAAGTTCTGGAGCTCGTTTTCTCGTGATCCGATTCGATAATCCCAAGACGAAAAAGACATCGTCTGTTAAATTAATACAATCCCATAACCGCCAGCAACGCTGTGATCACTACAAGACTGCAAAGGATTGTCACGCTATTTGCACAGCTGGCCATTCCTTCATCGCCGCCGCACATTCCCGTATAAGCAGGTGCCACTGCACTCATAGGAGCAAAGCAGAGTAAAACAAGGGTCTGTCTGATAACCAGATCAAAGGGCGTAACAAAGAAGAAAATTGCTGCACAGACTGCTGCAAAAATATGACGGATCACTACCAGCTTCACGATCTCACCCACATATTCCTTCTTAAATTCAACATGAAACAGGAGGCCTAACATCAACATGGCAACAAATGTATTAGCCTTAGCCATTGGCTCAATCAGCGTAAGGACCACAGACGGTGTATCAATATTTGCAACAGATAAAATAAACATGATCACATAGGCAACCAACGGCGGGCTGGTGATCAGACGTTTGCCGAATGATTTAAAATCAATTCCTTTTTTCTCAGAACCGGAAGCCGCCGTATACTCAGCGACGAATGCATAAGTTCCTCCGGTACACATAATACTGTTTCCCACATCAAACATGCAGGCGGTTACACTTCCTAAGGCCGGAAGGAAACTCTGCACAAAGGGCAAACAGAAGGCACCGATGTTAAACGCGGGAAGGCAGAGCATAGTCCACCTTTGTCATGGAAATATGGGCAGGAAAATTGGGAAATGGCACCAGCGTATCTGTGATAGCCACTACCTTGTCTGCATAGTCTCCATCTACCATGGCATAGGAAAGCACGCCACAGTTGCTCTTTCCCCCGATTCCACGGCAGTTTCCGTAATCATCGCAGGTAGGCGCACCAATAAAAGCTATGTCAATACGGGTTTCACCGGATTCAATCGCACGAACTCTGCCGCCATGACTTCTCATGATGGCCAGTCCTTTTAGCTTGCCATTCGAAATGGCCTCTCCGATTTTTCCACGAACACCGGATGACTGAATATTGGTAATGGTGCCATCCTCTATATAAGGCACGATGGGGTCATGCGCCTTACCAAGAGATGATGCACAAATGGTGATGTCCTTAATGCCCATGTTATGGACCTCCTCCATTACCATATTCACGATATAATCACCCTCTCTGAAGTGATGATGAAAACCCAGTGTCATTCCATCCCTGATTCCACATTTTACCAAGGCATCATGGATGCTTGGCAACAGTTTGCTTTCGGTATTGTTAGCCACGCACTTTGTGACAGCGCCGTCCTTTTTATATACATATCCATCCCTGTAACTGTTCCCCTGGAATACTTCCTTGCCGGTGATATCCAGTATTTCCTGTGGTATATCTCTTCCTACTGCATTAATCATCTCACAATTCCCCCTTGTATACACCTGAGGCCTTGGCCAACGCTATGGTTCTCTTGGCACCGTCGTAAAAGGCAATGTCAATCATCTTTCCGTCTACTGTAAATACACCTATGCCCTGCGCCTTTTTCTCATCGATTTCCCTTACAACCTTTTCTGCAAAAATAATATCCTTTTCGCTTGGAGTAAAAATCTCATGAACGATATTGATCTGTCTTGGGTTGATGATGGACTTGCCATCAAAGCCCATCAGATGAATGGTCTCCACATCCTGTCGGAAGCCTCACAGATCTGCAGGGCATTCATCACGCCCCTGGCCGACTCGATGGCAGCCATAATCATGGTGCGGCCATGCGCTACACCAAACTCTTCCTCCGCAGCATTCACAGCCTCCTCAACAAGCTTTACATCCCCTGCTGCCTCAGTCTTTGGAATACGAATGGCATCACAGCCGCCAGCCACACATACTCTTACGTCCTCTCGCCAGTATGGAGTATCCAGGGAATTGATACGAACGACCCGCTCAACTCCCCTGTAATCTATTTCCTGCAAAGCATGGTAAAGGGAAAAACGAGCTGCATCCTTCTGATTTTGAGCCACCGCATCCTCCAGATCCAGCATAATGGTGTCTGGCTTATAAATATAAGGATCCTTGATCAGTCCGGGCTTCTGGGCATTTAAAAACATCATGGTTCTTCTAAGTCTTTTTTTATTAGGATTCATTATCTGATGGCTCCTTTCCATGGAAGATTCTCTGCCTGGTCTACGGAGCGGTATACCGCAGCCTCTACCCTGGCCTTAATCGTACAGTCTAAAGCCCCTTTGTCTACGACTGTCACTCTGGCATTTTTTACCTCAAGCCTATCCAGAGTCTCCATAATCACCGCCTTAATCTGGTCTCCGAACTGATGAATTACAGCACTCTCAAGGCTCAGCTCGATTCCATGGTCCCCTGGTTCTACTGTTACCTGCAGGTCGCTGGATTCCAATGTTCCTGCAATTGCCGGTTTTAAAATTTCCATTTTCCCTCCTTGTCGCTCCTGGCGAACTTCTTTTTACTATGCCTTTATACTAGGAGGGCAAGCTTAAATATATTCACATCCTTTCTTAAAAAATATTAAGAAAAAGCGGAACTGTTCAGGTGGTTCTGAAC
>CAVITM010000066.1:0-1151 GCA_963645455.1 Moraxellaceae bacterium
TTGCACAAGAATGCTGTCTGATGGCATATCGCCGTACATAATCAGTTTTGATAAAATATGATTCATGATGCATCTCCTTTTACTACTGCATGATTTTTTAAATATTTCACCCATTTATCATAATAGGTTGCATACAAATGGACATCATCGAAGGTCAGCTCCTGGGAGAGGGCGTGGTTCTCGTCCTCGTAGACCTCCTGGATATTCAGATAAAAAATGTGGATGCCGTCCGTCAGATCGGCGATGGCACAGTTTTTATCACGGATATTTGTATTGTTAAACACATCATCCGTGCGATCCTTTTGCGGGCTGACGCCCATGATGGACTGCACGTAAATAATCGCATCCGGCTGCCACTTTCGCATTTTGTGCAGCACCTTTTTATAGGCCTGCTTAAAATAATCCGTTCCGCCGGTGCCCAGCTCATTGATGCCCACCATCATATAGATCTTGCCGTAGGTATAATGCTGCAGCATGTAGCTGATGCTCACATTTTTCCCGGTATCCGGATCCTCCACAAATTCATCATCCAGTAGATTATAAATCGTCAGGCCGGTTTTTGCAAAAAATTGTGCGTTGTCTAAGCCGGAATAATCATGCATTCCCACAATCCGCGAATCTCCGATAAATACCGCATCATCAAAATAATCTTTTTTTACCTTTTGATAATCGTATTCCGTCGTAAGAGGGATCTTGCCGGGATCGGTATACCAGGGGGAATCCGTCTGTTTTTTCTCGTAAGTAATATATTGGGGCTTAATCTTTTTTTGTTTTTCGCCAGATGTATTTTCTGTGGCATCAGCGTCCACTGCAGCGCCGCTTGCCGCATCGGTGCCGTCTGCCTGGGTAACTGCTTCATCAGACGAATCCCCAGAAGTCTCCTGATCCGTTGAATCAGCTGCTGCCTCCACCGCATCCGTGCTGTCTGACTGATCCTCCGCAGACGTATCCGTAAGCGCTTGTTCCTGTGCATCCGGACCTGCCTTTGCATATAATTCCGGCAAATATTTTACTCCTGCCACCACACCCCAGCTGACCAGCAGACAGACCAGCAGCGGGCAGGCTACTATCAATTTTTTTAAGTGTTTCATTTTTTACCTCAAACATCAGAATCTAAAATACAAAAACGGATTGGCTGCTCCCTGATAGAT
>CAVITM010000066.1:1208-10999 GCA_963645455.1 Moraxellaceae bacterium
CTGATAGATCTCATAGACAGAAAACCAGAAGATCCCCAGGCAGACAAGCACCGTTAGGGGCTGCCTGCGGAAACGTCTGTACAGACGCACCGGCAGCCAGGTGGCACACAGCGCGCATAACACAAACAGCCAGCCATACTGCTGTAAATAGCGAAGCAGCTGATCCGTGCCAACTAACACCTTGTCCGCATGAATGCCCACCAGCTGTCCCAGATAGATCAGCAGCTGCTTTAGATCCGTGATCTCAAATACCATCCAGCTCACCGGAATGATGATCCACATATACAGATGTCCCAGCCAGGTATGCTGGTCTAAAAATTCACCGTAGAGATTTTTTTCTGCCGTCAGCAGCACAAAAAATCCAAGTCCCCAGAGGACAAAATTCCAGCTCGCGCCGTGCCACAGTCCGGTCAGCGCCCATACGATAAACAGGTTTAAAATCGTACGCCAGCGGCCTTTTCGATTGCCGCCCAGCGGAATATAGACATACTCTCGAAAGAACCGGCCCAGGGTGATATGCCAGCGCCTCCAGAACTCTGTCGCGCTGCAGGCCATGTAGGGCACCGTAAAATTTCTCGGAATCCGAAAGCCCATCATCATGCCAAGACCCATCGCCATCAGCGAATATCCCCAGAAATCAAAATAAATCTCAAAGGAAAAGGCAAAAGCTCCCATCCAGGCGATGGGTGTGGAAATTGACGAAAAACCGATGCCCTGGACCTGATTCCAGAAAATGGAGATTTTATTTGCAAGCAGCACCTTGGCTCCAAGTCCAAGGCAAAAGACCTCCAATCCCTGTTCCAGCATTGGCAGTGTCACTCTTCGCTTGCGAAGCTGCGCGGCAACCTCCCGGTACTGCACGATAGGTCCTGCGATCAGCTGTGGAAACATGCTCAGATAGGTGGCGAATTCCAAAAATGTTCCCGGATCCTCCACCGTTCCCATGGAAACATCTGCCACATAGGAAATAATCTGAAAGGTGTAAAAACTGATGCCAAGGGGAAGCGTCAGACCCAGCAGCGGTACCAGTTCATGATGCAACAGCAGATTGACGTTTTCCGCAAAAAAATCAAAATATTTGAACAAAAAGAGGGTGCCAAGATCAATGACGAGAGCTCCCACCAAAAAGAACTGCTGCCGCTCAGACTGTCTTTTTTTCTTTGCGTGGGCAATCCCCACCGCCGCACCATAATTGACGGCAATCAGACCCAGCATAAGCAGCACAAACAGCGACTCTCCGATGGCATAAAAAATCAGGCTGCCAACCAGCAGCACTACATTTTTCCAACGCCCCGGCGTCAGAAAATAACAGACAAAAAAGATCGGCAAAAACCGAAAAATAAACTCTATACTTGAAAACAGCATTCCCTTGAATCCTCGCTCTTATGTAAACCTCACACTTCACCGCCTAAGTAGTTTACGCTCTCGCGACTTTAAAGTCAAGAGCTGCGGTTGCAAGATTTTTCGTTTCGGGTTAGAATCAATTCATCTGGCTTTTTAGCCGAATATATAAAGAAGAAGGAGAGCCCTCATTATGAATAAAAAGGAAGTCATGGAGATTAAGCGCCGTTTCAAAAAGGACAGCTGCACCTTTACGCGGATCTGCGGCTGCTATGTGGATGCATCCAAGGAGAAGATCGTCAAATTTGGCCAGACCTTTCTGAATCTGGAAGACGAGGAATTCTATAAATATCTGGAGCTGGCAAAAAAAGTGCTCTCCGGAAATGTCGGAGACAATCTGCTCACCCTGGAATTTCCTCTCGAAGAGGAAGCCACCGGCGGCAGACAGCAGTTTCTTATGGGTCTTCGGGAGAGCAAGCTGAAAAACGACGAGCTGCTGGATCTTTTTTACGATCAGATCATCGAAAGCTACGACTATGCCGGCAATTATCTGATCCTGCTCTTCCATGATGCCTATGACGTCATGACACGCACCACGGACAACAACAAGCTGGATGAGTCTGAGGAGGTTTATGAATATCTGCTGTGCGCCATCTGTCCCGTGTCTCTGTCCAAGCCAGGTCTGGGCTATCTGGCTGATGAAAACCGCATCGGCCCCCGCATCCGTGACTGGGTCGTTGGTGTCCCGGACAGCGGCTTTGTATTTCCTGCTTTTAACGACCGCACCACGGATATCCATTCCCTTCTTTTTTATACCCGTGACACAAAGGAGCCTCACACCGAGCTGATGGAGCAGGCACTTGGCTGCGGCACCAGACGTACCGCCACAGAGCAAAAAAATCTTTTTTCTCATATCGTCACCCATGCGCTGGGGGAAGATGAGGAGGATTCCCGTGAGGTACTTTTGGATCTGCAGCAAAAAATGAGCGATTATATGGATGAGCAGGACCTGCTTTTTGACGAGGAGACCGGTGTGATCTTGGAGGATACTGAACTGCAGCGGATCATGAGCGATGCGGACATTTCCGACGATGCTGCGGAAACCATCCGTGCATCCTACAATGAAGCCTTTGGGGATCAGCTGCCTGAGATCTCCCAGCTCATCGATCAAAAAAAGCTGGAGGCAAATGCACGCGTCCGGGAAGAGGAGGCGCTGCGGGCCGAGGTGGAGCAGCTCCGCGCAAAGGTCAGCCAGCAGCCGGATACCGATCCAGCCGACGATGGGATCAAGACCTACGACGTAGTCCTGCGTGTAAAGCCGGAGAAGGTTCCCCAGATCCATTCCCAGCTGATTGACGGGCAGAAATGTCTCGTCATTCCCATGGAAGAAAACGAACACGCCGCTGTAAACGGTGTTAATACGACTGTGTAGGATAGTTTTCTATATATAACAAAAAGAGCCGGTAAACGGCTCTTTTTTACGGCTCTTTTTATCGGTTCTGAATCGAATAGGTCGGTACGATATCCTGAATGTAGGAGCGGATGTCATCCGGCTCAGATTCTACATATTCCTTGAGCTGCTGCAGCTGGGCGAGGAACTTTTCTTCATCCAGCTCAATGGGCTTTCCGATGTGAATGAGGTCATTTTGCGTACTCTGCAGTCCTTCCTCCTCCATGAGCATCTCCTCATAGAGCTTCTCGCCGGGACGAAGTCCGGTGAACTCGATCATGATATCCTCATTGGGCTTGTGGCCGGATAAAAGGATCAGGTTTTTGGCAAGATCCAGAATCCGAACCGGTTCGCCCATGTCAAGCACAAAGATCTCACCGCCCTTTGCATAGGCACCTGCCTGCAGCACGAGAGACACCGCCTCTGGAATCGTCATAAAATAGCGGATAATATCCGGATGGGTAACCGTCACCGGTCCGCCCCGCTCAATCTGCTTTTGAAACAGTGGAATCACACTGCCGTTGCTGCCCAGCACATTGCCAAAACGCACCGCCACAAACTCTGTGTTGGAGCGATTGTTGTATGTCTGAATGATCATCTCACAGACACGCTTGCTGGCGCCCATAATATTGGTAGGATTGACCGCCTTGTCTGTGGAAATCATGACAAAACGCTTCACCTGATACCGGTCGGCCGCCTGCACCACCTTCCAGGTACCGAGAACATTGTTTTTCACTGCCTCGTTGGGGCTGTCCTCCATAAGGGGCACATGCTTGTGTGCAGCCGCATGATAGACAATATCCGGATGATATTTTGAAAAAATATCATCCATACGCTTGGTGTTGCGCACAGAAGCGATAAGCACCACCAGATTCAGCTTTGGATATTTCATCAAAAGCTCCTGCTGGATGCTGTAGGCATTGTTTTCATATATATCAATAATAATCAGCTGCTTCGGTGCATGTCCTGCAATCTGCCGGCACAGCTCACTTCCGATGGATCCGCCGCCGCCCGTCACCAGCACCACCTGACCGGACACATAGCCCATGATAGAATCCAGATCCACCTGCACCGGATCCCGGCCAAGGAGGTCATTGACATCCACCTCCTTAAGCTTGCTGATGCTGACCTCTCCGTTCACCAGCTGATAGATGCCGGGCAGACGCTTCAGCTCACAGCCGGTCTGCTTGCAGATATCCACAATCTCTTTGATCTGTTTTGCAGAGGCACTGGGCAGGGCAATCATGATCTCGTCCACCGAAAATGCAGCTGCACATTCTAAAATATCACCTCTTGTGCCGATGACACGAATGCCGTGAATAAAGGTGCCCTGCTTTGCCGGATCATCATCGATGACACCCACCACGCTCTTGTTGACCAGACGGCTGGTCTGGATCTCCTTGATCAGTGCGCTGCCTGCTGAACCTGCACCGATGATCAGTACATTTTTTCTCTGGTGCGGATCTCCCCCTACCCTGCTGCTTAAGGAGCGTAAGCCCCGGTAGGAAAAACGTCCGACAAATGCAAATGCCAGCAGGAAAACCCCGTACAGCATATAAAAACTTCGGGGCAGCGGATAAGCATGCTCTCTGTGATTGAGCAGAATGATCACCATGTTGATCAGTGCGTCCACCACACAGGCAGAGACCAGATACATCATCTCGGTGAGCCCCGCATAGGTCCACAGACTGCTGTAGAGCCGGAAAATGCCGAAAACAATCACCGTCATCAGCATGCTGATCCAGATCGTCTCCCATAAAACTGTCAGATACTCAGGCGGCACCTGATTCGGGCGAAAATCAAACCGCAGCAGGAGTGCCAGGTAGCTTGCCAGCGCAACCGCCGCGATATCATAGCAGATCAGATAAATTCGTCTTATCAGTAATTTTGCATTCATTCCGTAGCTTCCTCTAGTTCCAAAGTGCCCGAATCACATGACAGATACGTGTGAGATCTGCATCGTCCATCTTCGTATCGCTGGGCAGACATACCCCACGTGAAAAAATTGTACCGGAAACGGAATCATCTGCACCCATTTCCTCATGGATCACATGAAAATCCTTTCGTCCAAGAATCTGACCCTGCCCATCTGCACTGATAAAATCACACTCCTCAAATACAGGCTGCAGGTGCATGGGCTTCCAGACCGGACGGCTCTCCACATCATCCGCCTCCAAAGCCAGGATCACATCCATGGGTCCTACCGGGCAATCCTTCGCCAACTGAATCGCACTCAGCCAGCAATTGCTCCTATGCACATCCGCCACCGGCATAAAGGACAGACCCTTCAGGTCTCCCAGATGCTCCTTATAAAAATTAAAAATATACTGCTTTTTTGCGATTCGCTGATCCAATACCTTCAGCTGTCCCCTACCGATGCCGGCCACAATATTGCTCATTCGGAAATTGTAGCCGATCTCCGAATGCTGATACCAGCGCGCCGCATCCCGGGACTGTGTCGACCAGAAGCGCACCTTGTCGATCCGCTCCTTCGCCTGGGCCTCATCTGCCAGATTGCAAAAAAGCATGCCGCCGCCGGAGGTGGTGATAATCTTGTTGCCATTGAAAGAAAAAATCCCATAATCACCGAAGGTACCAACGTATTTCGGCTCACCGCCTGTGCATGCTCCGCTGTAGGTCGTTCCAAGCCCCTCTGCCGCATCCTCCACAAGAGGCACCCCATATTCATGGCAAATGGATGTGATGGCATCCAGATTGGCAGCCAGACCGTACAGATGTACCACGATTACTGCCTTTGGCAGCCTGCCCATCTTTTTGTATTTTTCCAGTCCGGCACGAAGTGCGGCCGGATTCATATTCCAGGTCTCATAGTCACTGTCAATAAAAACCGGTTCAGCCCCTACATAGATCACAGGATTGGCTGAGGCGCTAAATGTCAGTGACTGGGTAAATACCACATCTCCGGGGCCGACTTCTAGTGCCAGAAGCGCCATATGGATCGCTGCGGTGCCGGAGGAAAGTGCGGCTCCCTGCCTGGTGCCTACTCTTTTTCCCAGCTCGATCTCAAAGCCGGTCACATTTTCTCCCAGCGGTGCGATAAAATTTTTTTCAAATGCTTCGTTGATATATTCCTTTTCATAGCCCTCTGCAGACATGTGCGGAGAAGCCAGAAAAATATGCTCCTTCAAAGAAAGATCCTCCTCTATCGTTCCTTCGGTTCACCCATGGCATGCAGCAGGTTCCGAATCTGCTTCCGTTCCTTTTCGCTGTAGCCATCCAGACTGATACGCATCTCTCTGCTGCCTGCAATCAGATAATCGGTAGATACGTGAAACAGACGGGACAATAAAATACAGCTGTCCAGGGATGGATATGTCCGGCCTTCCTCCCATGCTTTTACACTGGAGCGGCTGGCATGCACACACTTCCCCAACTCCTCCTGGGTCAGCTCATATTGTTTTCGCAGCTCGCGGATCCGCTCCGCCGTGATTTGCTTTGACATGCGTACTCCTTTATCTATGATAAATCCGATTTTCTGACTCGTATTTTGCCTCACAGGTCAGATGGATGCCCAGACGCTTAAAGGTCTTTTCATCCACAGATGAAAGCAGCACAGAAGAATGGGCATCCAGTCCCTGCAGCTTTTTCAGCTGTGAAAGCGCCAGCTTGGCATTTGGATCACTGGCCGCTGAGGTTGAAAGTGCGATCAGAATCTCATCCGTATGCAGCCGGGGATTGTGGCTGCCCAGGTAATCCGTCTTTAATGTCTGGATCGGCTCGATGGCCTTAGGTGAAATGAGATGAACCTCATGATCGATGCCTGCCAGTACCTTCAGTGTATTGAGCAGCACGGCTGCTGATGCTCCCAGCAGATCGGTGGTTTTTCCGGTAACGATCCTTCCGTCCTCCAGCTCGATGGCTGCCGCCGGATGTCCGGTCTCCTTTTCCCGGGCACAGGCTGCTGCAGCCACTGCGCAGTCCTCGGTGGAGAGTCCTGCCTGTTTCATCAAAAGCTCCAGCTTGTAAAGCGTCTCCTTTTTCCCGGTTCCTCTCTTGCAGTCACACAGTCCCTGATAATATCTGCGGATAATCTCACGATTGGAGGCTTCCCTGCAGACCCCATCGTCCACGATACAGCTGCCGCTCATGTTCACGCCCATATCGGTCGGTGACTTGTAGGGACTCTCGCCCTGAATTCGCTCAAACATGGCGTTCAACACAGGGAAAATCTCCACGTCACGGTTATAGTTGACAGTGGTCTCGCCGTAAGCCTCTAAATGGAAGGGATCGATCATATTTACATCATTGAGATCCGCAGTAGCTGCCTCATAGGCGATATTGATGGGATGCTTCAGCGGTACATTCCAGATGGGGAAGGTCTCGAACTTCGCATAGCCGGCCTTGATGCCGCGCTTGTACTCATGATAAAGCTGGGACAGACAGGTCGCCATCTTTCCGCTGCCGGGTCCCGGTGCGGTGATGACTACCAGCGGGCGGCTTGTCTCGATATACTCATTTTTTCCATAGCCCTCATCGCTGACGATCCGGGCGATATCACTGGGATAACCCGGAATTTTATAATGATGATACGTGCGGATGCCAAGGTCTCCCAGTCGTTCACAAAACTGATCAGCGGCAGGCTGCCCTGCATATTTGGTGACACAAACGCTGCCCACATACAAACCAACGCCCCGAAAGGCATCAATAAGCCGCAGCACATCCATATCATAGGTAATGCCAAAATCGCTGCGAATCTTATTTCCCTCGATATCCTCCGCACTGATAACAACAACGATCTCCGCCTGCTCCTTCAGCTCCAAAAGCATATGCAGCTTGGAATCCGGCTGAAAGCCCGGCAGCACACGGGAGGCATGATAATCGTCAAAAAGTTTGCCTCCGAACTCAAGATACAGCTTGTTGTCAAACTGCCCGATCCGCTCCAAAATGTGTGCAGACTGCAGCTTCAGATACTTGTCATTATCAAATCCTATCTTCATCGATATACTCCTCGTATATTATTTTTTCTTTTCTATTATAACAAAGCTCCAAGAGAAAACAAGAACACGTTTACATCTCTCTTTTTTGCTGTGCATCCTTCAAGGCCCTGGCGATGGAACGCTCTACCGGACAATAAGGGATGAGCATCGCCTGCACCGCATGGTAGAGATCAGGCTTTCCCGGCCAAACGGAGGTCTGTGGCTGATTATGCTTATCAAGCTGATGAAACCAAGAACCACAGGAATGATCCATCACCACTTCATCCAGGTAACACATATATTCGCTGTAATCCCTCGCATAGCGCCCGTTTCCACTCACCCGGTAAAGCACCGCAGAGGTATTGATGGCCTCCGCCAGTGTCCAGTGCATACGGTCATGCACCACGGGGCGGCCTTCCCAGTCGGTGGTATAGACGAAGCCCCTTGCGCCGTCCACATTCCACGCATCTGCCACTGCCTGGGTATACAGTTTTTCTGCCGTCTGGATGTATGGCGCAGTCTGCGCATCATGCACCCCATAGGTGGAACTGGCCCACTGAACGATGAGACGCGCCCACTCAATGGCATGTCCGGGCGTCGCACCGTAAGGCTTAAACGGATCATCCGGTGTCTCCTTATTCATCTGTGGCTGCGGCTCCCAAGCCGCAGAAAAATGCTCCGGAAGACGGTATCCGTTTTCTTTTGCAAAGCCCATCACGCGGTGGATGATCCGACCGGCATCTCTGCGATAATCTTCATCTCCCAGGGCATCCGCCACTGCCAAAAAAGCTTCCACCGAATGCATATTTGCATTGAGTCCCCGATACGCGTCCAGCTGCTGAAAAGCTGTATCCCAAGTATCATAAGCCATCTCATCCGCTTCATTCCAAAAATGCGTCCGATAACATTCCATGGCATCCGTCAGCAAATCCATCGCATCCGATAATCCTGCAAGAATTGCACTGGAAGCAGCCAGCAGCACAAAGGCATGGGCATAGCACTGCTTGCCGGCCAGAGGCTTTCCCTCACTCGTCACACCGGCATACCAGCCACCGTGCGTCTGATCCTTTAATTCTCCACGCAAACCACGCAGGGCGTCTGCTACCCGAGAGCCGCTGCTGACATCACCCAGCAGCACGCCCATGCTATATACATGTGCCATGCGGCTTGTGATCCACGTCTCACGGTCACGCTCCTTCATGGGTATGCCATCCTCTCCCAAATAATAGGAGGAACCGCCTGGCGAGGCAAAATCCCGGCCAAAGTGAAGCAGCACTTTTACATTTTCCTGCAAAAACCGGCGATTTTCTTCCGTATCAAGCTGGTATTTTTTAGTCTCTGTCCTGTCCATCCAATGTTCTCCCTGGCATCCGCTATCGAGGCACGCCCGCCAAATGCATATCCATTTGCACGTCACTCACTTTGCCCATTATATCAAACAGTTCCTACAATTTCAATGAAATACGCCTGCCTCCCCCTCCTCATAGCCATAAAATCCAAAATATGACACATACGATGGCAGTGATTAAAAAAGCTATGTGATAGACGTTTTCAAAAATTATTAGCTTCTAACTAAATGAGCCTGCGTGAGAGGGCGCTAGAGATCCGGTGGACCTCTGTTTAGCGCCGACCGAAACGAAGTGTAGATCGAACCACGTTCGACGTGCGTGAGAGGGCGCTAGAGATCCGGTGGATCTCTGTTTAGCGCCGACCGAAACGAAGTGTAGATCGAACCACGTTCGAGTCCGACTGGACTCGAACAAAATAAGAGATAGGACATCTCGTCCTATCTCTTATTTTTGATCGACGTGCGTGAGAGGATTCGAACCCCCGACACCTTGGTCCGTAGCCAAGTGCTCTATCCAGCTGAGCTACACACACATATTCTGTTTAGACCCTGTGGTCAATGCCCGCGACCGGAATCGAACCGGTACTGTGTCACCACAACAGGATTTTAAGTCCTGCGCGTCTGCCAGTTCCGCCACGCGGGCATGTACATGAACTGTACAAGTGGGACCTATAGGGCTCGAACCTATGACCCTCTGCTTGTAAGGCAGATGCTC
>CAVITM010000067.1:0-10910 GCA_963645455.1 Moraxellaceae bacterium
AGTTTAAAAGCTCTGTGCCTTCTTTTTTTTTTTTTTTTAAACAGATGGTGCTTAAAGCGTCGCCCACCATGGAGGAATCGGAGAGAATGGTGACACCGTTGAGACCGCTGTCGTAAGGGTAGCCGGTCTCAGGACTAAGAATATGATGGTATATCTGACCGTCTTTTTCAAAATAGCGCTCATAGCGGCCGGAGGTGACAACACTGCCATCGGCCACATCCACAGAGGTGATGATCTCATCCTCCTCGCCGAAGGGTTTGCGGATCCCGATATGGTAGGTTTCACCATCCTTTTTCTCCCCAAGAGTAAGGACATTGCCGCCCAGATTGATAAAGCCTTCCGTGACGCCATTTTCGTTCAGATATTTTTTCATCTGATCTGCGATGTAGCCCTTGGCGATTCCGCCTAAATCCAGGGCGGTATCCGGATTTTTTAATGTGACGGTGGTGCCGTCAACAGAGACGTTTCGGTAATCAACCGTGGCCAGGGCAGTATCGATATCTGCGGAAGATGGAATCGTGCCATCATTATTTGGAATATCCCACAGATCGCTGAGGGCGCCAATGGTGATATCAAAGACACCATCGCTCAGCTGGCTGAATGCCAGGCCGTAGTTTATGAGCTCGGCGGTTTCTTCGTGCACCGTGACAGGAGCGCCACCTGCATGATTGATCTGATAGATGTCACTGTCCTCTAAGGTGCGGCTGAAATAATGCTCATAGGTATCAGCCATGGTAAAGCAGTCATCAATGAGGGATTCGTCGGATGAGTCGTTTAGCTGAATCGAGACAATGGTATTGAAGTAAAAGCCATTTTTGGCGATGGGTTCCGGCTGGCTGATGTAGTTATTGTAAATGTAAGTCAGGATCACCAACACTGTGGCGATGATCAGTGCAAGGATGATTTTTTTTCGTTTTTCGTGGTTTGGCTGCATGTGTTTTCTCCCCCTCGTTCGTTTGTAATTAGCATAAGCATAAAGGGCAGACCATGTCAAGCGCCTTTTGCTTTCGGTTGCGCCGGCCCAGTGGTTATGTTATGATACAGTTTGAAAAATAAAAATAAAGGAAGCAATTCATGGAAGAACAAATCAAAACAGAGATACCCATCACAGAGCCCCAGCGGCAGTTTTATTATATGGATCTGGCCAGACAGATCGTAAAAGAACGTTCAGAAGCACTTGGCCGTCCCCTGACCTCTCATGTGGAGACCTTTGGCTGCCAGATGAACGCCAGGGATTCGGAAAAGCTGCGGGGGATTTTGGAGACCATCGGATACGTACCGGTGGATACCGAGGAAGCGGATTTTGTGATTTATAATACCTGTACGGTTCGGGAAAATGCAAACAATAAAGTATACGGACGCCTGGGTACCCTTGGGGGCTACAAGCGCCATCATCCCCAGATGATGATTGCACTGTGCGGCTGCATGATGCAGGAAGCTCATGTGGTAGAACGTCTGAAAAAGGATTTTCGTTTTGTAAATCTTGTATTTGGAACCCACAATATTTTTAAATTTGCCGAACTGCTTGTCCGGGCATTGCAGGAAGATCAGATGGTCATTGATATCTGGGAGGGAACCAGTGAGATCGTGGAGGATCTCCCCGTCGAGCGAAAATATCGTTTCAAATCCGGTGTCAATATCATGTTTGGCTGCAATAATTTTTGCAGCTATTGTATCGTGCCTTACGTAAGAGGACGGGAGCGAAGCCGTGAACCGAAGGACATTATCCGGGAGATTGAGCGGCTGGTAGCAGATGGCGTCGTAGAGGTCATGCTGCTGGGACAAAATGTCAATTCCTATGGAAAGACACTGGAACATCCCATCACATTTGCGCAGCTGCTGCGTGAGGTGGAGCAGATTGAAGGCTTAGAGCGGATCCGTTTTATGACATCCCATCCAAAGGATCTGTCAGACGAGCTGATTGAAGTGATGGCACAGTCCAAAAAGATCTGCAAACATATGCATCTGCCGCTGCAGTCCGGCAGCTCCAGGATCTTAAAGGCCATGAATCGCCGCTATGATAAGGAGCAGTATCTGGCGCTTGTGGAGAAGCTGCGGAAGGCGATTCCGGATATCGCTATCACAACGGATATTATTGTGGGATTTCCGGGAGAGACCATGGAGGATGCCTATGAGACGCTGGATGTGGTGCGCAAGGTGCGCTACGACAGTGCGTTTACCTTTATTTATTCGAAACGCTCCGGGACACCGGCAGCCGAGATGGAGCATCAGGTCTCGCAGGAACAGATCAAGGAAAGCTTTGACATGATCTTAAAGGAAGTACAAAAAATCGCCACCGAAAAGGCGGCTCTTTTAGAGGGACAGGTGCAGCCGGTGCTGGTGGAGCAGATCAATGAGCATGATGAGACCCTTGTGAGCGGACGGCTTTCCAACAATTCTGTCGTTCATTTCCCGGGAGATGCATCTCTGATCGGAAAGATTGTAGATGTGAAGCTTTCACAGTGTAAGGGCTTCTATTATATAGGAGAACAGGTACAGGCATGAAGTGGCAGCGATTCGGATGGAAGGATCTTCTGTTTTTAGCTACACTTCTGCTTTGCGGAATCCTTCTGACAGCTGGGATCTATTTGCATGCAAAGGATGGTCAGTTTGTACGCATTACCATAGGCGGAGCAGTGTACGGTAGCTATCCGCTGGACCAAGATCAGGAGATTTCGGTGGAAGCGGATGGTGAGCAGATCAATCTGGTCTGTATCCGCGATGGCAGCGTATCTATGGAACAGGCCACCTGTCCGGACGAGCTGTGTGTGAAGCAGGGAGCGATTTCAAAAACGGGACAAACCATTGTCTGTCTGCCCCATGAGCTGGTGGTGGAAGTATATGGAACGGATGAGAAGGAATACGATGCGATCAGTAGATAATAGGAGTAGATCGGATGATCGAATAAAAAAACGTGTGCCATATCTTGGTATGGCGCTGGCACTGGCACTGATCTGCAGCTATGTAGAAGCGCTCATCCCTTTGCCTATCGGTATTCCAGGGGTCAAGCTTGGATTGACCAATATTGTTGTAGTACTGGTGCTGT
This sequence comes from Moraxellaceae bacterium, assembly GCA_963645455.1. Classification (GTDB taxonomy): domain Bacteria; phylum Bacillota; class Clostridia; order Lachnospirales; family Lachnospiraceae; genus W0P33-017. The sequence goes on from CAVITM010000067.1 coordinate 3,047, forward strand.
ATATCGGTGATGTGCGTGATGCCGCATGCGTATCCATTGCCAGAGTCTTATTGGCAGGATTTTTTTTCGGAAGTCTTTATAGTATTTTATACAGCATGGCAGGAGCAATGCTTAGTCTGGTTGTGATGGCTGGCTTAAAGCATACCGGACAGCTCCATCCCATCAGCGTCAGCGCTGCGGGAGGTGTGGCACACAATGTGGGACAGTTTCTGGTAGCTGCACTTGTGGTTGAAAATTACCGGATTCTTTATTACCTTCCGGTATTATTTCTTGTTGGCATGCTGACCGGCCTGCTCATTGGGCTGGTGGCATGTGGGCTGTTTCATAGATTGCCCCGGGAGCTTTTGCTGCTTGGACGAAAGGGAGAATAAAATCAATGCTTCAATATATAAAAGGAATCCTTGTAGAGTTCGATGAGGAATCGGTGACTTTAGATCATAATGGTCTGGGATTTCGTATTTTTGTTTCCGGTCAGACCTTTCAGTATCTGCCGGCAGCCGGGTCAGAGATAAAAATCTATACCTATCTGCAGGTGAAAGAGGATGCTTTTTGCCTCTTTGGATTTTTGACAAAGGATGAGCTGCGCATTTTTAAGCTTTTGATCGGTGTGAGCGGGGTGGGACCCAAAGGTGCCCTGGCGGTTTTATCTGTATTATCTACAGATGATCTGCGTTTTGCAGTGATTTCAGATGATGCGAAGGCCATTGCCAAGGCTCCCGGCATCGGGACAAAGAGCGCACAGCGGATTGTATTAGAGCTAAAGGATAAGCTGAAGCTGTCAGATGCTTTTGGCGCATCAGATGACCTGGTGCAGAATCAGAGCTTTGCCCAGGAGGCAGGAGTTCGCCAGGAGGCACTGCTTGCCTTAAGTGCCCTTGGCTATTCCCAGACCGAGGCAGCACAAGTGCTGGCAGGCATTGCAATCACGCCGGATATGGATGTGGAGAGTCTGTTAAAGCTGGCCCTTCGTAATATGGCACTGATCTAGGAGAGATTCATGAATAATCGGAAAGTGATAGCCACAGAGATACAGGAAGAGGATGTACCGGTTGAAAAATCCCTGCGTCCCCAACGTCTGGAGGATTATATCGGACAGGAAAAAGCAAAGGAAAACCTGAGAGTATATATTGAGGCGGCCAAAGGACGGGGCGAGCCTCTGGATCATGTACTTTTTTACGGCCCTCCGGGCCTTGGCAAGACGACCTTAGCCGGTATTATTGCAAATGAGATGGGTGTCCATATGAAGATTACCAGTGGACCAGCCATTGCAAAGCCGGGGGAGATGGCAGCAATTTTAAGCAACCTTGCTGAGGGGGATGTGCTTTTTGTCGATGAGATTCACCGCCTGAACCGGCAGGTGGAGGAGGTACTCTATCCGGCCATGGAGGATTATGCCATCGATATCATGATCGGAAAAGGTGCAACTGCCCGTTCCATTCGTCTGGATCTGCCCAAATTTACCCTGGTAGGTGCCACCACCCGGGCGGGACTTTTGTCTGCACCGTTGCGGGATCGCTTCGGCGTGATGCATCATCTGGAATTTTATACGGTAGATGAGCTGAAGACGATTTTATTGCATTCTGCAAAAAAACTGGATGTGTCCATTGATGAGGAAGGGGCTTATGAGCTGGCACGCCGTTCGAGAGGAACACCCCGTCTGGCCAACCGTCTGCTTCGACGTGTCCGGGATTTTGCACAGGTAAAATATGACGGAGCCATCACAAAAGAAGTCGCCGCCTTTGCGCTGGATCTGCTGGAAGTGGACAAGCTGGGACTGGACAACAGCGACCGCAGACTGCTTCAGACTATGATCGAAAAATTTTCCGGTGGGCCGGTGGGTCTCGATACCCTTGCAGCGGCCATTGGAGAGGATGCGGGCACCATTGAGGATGTATATGAGCCATATCTGGTGAAAAACGGTTTTATCAACCGTACCCCAAAGGGGCGTGTCGTGACCGAATACTGCTACAAGCATTTTGGCCTGCAGCATGAGGATGCGCAAAATGGCTAGATTGATTTTCAGATGAAAAACGGGTATACTTACAAGCGGATTTTAAGGTTTATAAGGAGAGCATATGGGAACAAAAAAGAGTACGGTAGTAGTGATCGATAAAAAGGAATACAATCTGAGTGGTTTTGAAGAGGAGGAATATCTGCAGCGTGTGGCTGCTTATATCAATCAAAAGATCACCCAGATGAATCAGGAAGATTCCTATAAGCGCATTCCCCAGGATATGAAGAATCTGATGCTGAATTTAAATCTGGCAGACGATTATTTCAAGGCCAAGGAGCAGGCCGGCTCTTCCACGGAGCAGTTTTCCGCATTGGAAAAGGAGATCTTCGATTTGAAGCATCAGCTCGTCAATGTACAGATGCAGCTGGATGATGCAAGTGCGGGGCAAAAGGAAGCACAGACCAAGCTGGAGCTTGTATGTCAGCAAAACCAGCAGATGCAGGAACAGATTGACGCACTGGAGAAGGAAAAGAAAGAGCTGCTGCAAAAAAATGAGCGCTTAAGCGCAGATCTAGAGGACGTTTTATTAAAGTAAAGTGAGTCATGCTTCGCGGAGAGAGCTTCTTCGCGGAGCATTTTATTAAAAGGAGCAATTTATGAGGAAAATGGAGCTGCTGGCGCCGGCAGGATCGATGGAGACGCTGCGGGGCGTATGTGCGGCAGGTGCGGATGCGGTATATGTTGGCGGAGATCGCTTTGGCGCCCGGGCATATGCCAAAAATTTTTCTGCCACGGAGCTGCTGCAAGCCATTGATGAGGTGCATTTTCAGGGGAAAAAGCTTCATCTGACGGTGAATACTCTTCTGCGGACAGATGAGCTGAGAGAGCAGCTGTTTGACTATTTGCTGCCATTATATGAGCAGGGACTGGATGCTGTCATCGTGCAGGATCTGGGTGTCTTTGACTTTATAAAAAAGAATTTTCCGGGGATGGAGCTGCATGCCAGCACACAGATGACCATCGCTTCTTCGGATGGTGCCAGGCTTTTGTCTGAGCTTGGAGCAGATCGTATCGTTTTAGCCAGAGAGCTGTCCCTTACCGAGATCCGAAGGATTCATGATCGGGTGGATGTACCGTTGGAATGCTTTGTGCACGGTGCCATCTGCTACTGTTATTCCGGCATGTGTCTGTTCAGCAGCATGCTTGGGGGCAGAAGCGGAAACCGGGGACGATGTGCCCAGCCCTGCCGTCTTCCTTACGATGTGATGGAAAATGGAAGCGCTTTGGGCGGTGAGAGACAGACCTATCCCCTTAGCCCCAAGGATCTGTGCGCCATTGACCTGCTTCCGCAGCTTTACGAGGCAGGGGTTTGCTCGCTGAAGATCGAGGGGCGGATGAAGCAGACAGCCTACGCAGCCGGTGTGACGGAAATTTATCGAAAATATCTGGATCTCTACGAAGCAGGGAGAGATGCGTCTGTATCAAAGGAAGATCGCAAACGCCTGCTGGCGTTAGGAAATCGGGATGGTTTTACGGACGGCTATCTGCGGGGAGAAAAGGGGCCTTCCATGATCAGTCTCTATACTTCCAGTCATACATCCGATCCGGCTTTGCAGGAGATGGACAGGCAGGAGAAAAAGCGGCAGCTATCCGGTGTATGCATTTGCAGAATTGATCAGCCGCTGCAGCTGGAGGTCACAGATCTAGCCAGCGGAATCAGTGCTTTTGTGCGCGTAGGAGAGGTGCAGCAGGCAAAGCAGGCACCGGTGCAGCTGGAGGATATCAAAAAAGTATTGTCCCAGACCGGAGATACAGCCTTTGCCTTTGAACAGCTGGAGATTTTCATGGATGAAGGCTGCTTTATTCCAAAGCAGTTTTTAAAGAAGCTTCGAAGAAATGCTCTGGATGATCTTACAAAGCAATTACAAGAAACCTGGAGAAGAAGTGCTCCGGCGCCACAGCAGATGGAGCCTGGGACCCAGACAAAGGCTCTTACAGATGGAGACAGACAGGAATTTCTTGCGGTATGTGATACCTTTGATCAGCTTCGTGTCTGTATGGAAAAGGATTATATTGATCTCATTGCCTTGCAGCTCCATGGAATCCCTCGGGTAGAATTTTTGGCGCGTATCCGGGAGGCAGGAGCACTCCTGGCAAAACATGGAAAGGGCTTGCTTCTTGCCATGCCCAGTGTACTGCGGGGGGACGTGGCGGATTTTTTGGAATCCCAGTGGGATTGCGTACAAATGCTGCGTGATCAGGGATTGATTGCAGGATTTATTGCGAAAAATTATGACACCCTGGGATTTTTACGGCGCATGAAGGTGGATGCAAAACAGGTATGGCTGGATGCGTCGCTGTATACCTTTTCCGCTTATACCTATGAGGAATTTTCAAGGCTTGGATACCGGTTTTATACCATGCCCCTTGAGTTGAACGAGCGGCAGCTGCAGCAGTTGCCCCGGGCCGGCAGCTGTCTGATCATTTACGGACATGCGCCCTTTATGGTAAGCAGTCAGTGCGTGAATCGTACCACAAGCTCCTGCGATGGGACAGATCGGACACTTCATCTGGTGGACCGCTATGGGAAAAAGCTTCCGGTTAAAAATTACTGCAGTGTCTGCTATAATATGATCTACAATGCACTGCCCACCGTTTTATATGAGCCGGCAGCTTTTGCACAGGTGAAAAAGCTTTCACCCCAGATTTTGCGCATGGATTTCACGGTGGAGGATGAGAATATGACCCGGGCTGTGCTGGCGGCTTATGAGCAGCAAGTGCTGGGTCGTATTCCGGTGGGAGCGCCCTTTGACGGAGCGTCCACCAGGGGACATTTCAAACGAGGAGTAGAATGAGGATCGTTTTATGGTCACAGTCATTACCGAACTATCAAAATATCTGATGATTATCCTGTTTGCCTGCTATACCTATGAGAGTTTCTCTGCCCTGAAGCATTCAGGTTCAAGGGAACGGATGCAGCCCATCTTAAACAGACAGCTGATCTTTTTGTTTTTGATTCATCTGGATGCATATCTGGTTATTTTTGCGGCAACCGAAGAGCTGAAAATGCTTGGCTTTTATGCCATGCAGGTGCTGCTGATCTGCGGAATTCAGCTGATCTACCGGTTTTTATATAAAAAGGCCGCACGGATTGTCACAAATCATTTATGCATGCTGCTGGTGATTGGATTTATCATCCTCACAAGGCTGGATGAGGCAAAGGCCATTCGTCAGTTTACCATTGCGGTGGCGGCCACTGTCATCACCTTGCTTGTTCCGCTTTTTATCCGGTATCTGCATTTTTTGCACCGGCTGCCCTATCTGTATGCAGGCCTGGGCATTGCATTGCTGGCCCTGGTTGCAGTGGCCGGAAATACCGATTATGGAGCTAAGCTTTCCTTTACATTTGGGTCTGTCAGTTTGCAGCCATCAGAATTTATCAAGATTTTGTTTGTATTTTTTGTGGCATCTATGCTGTATCATTCCACAGAGTTTCGCCAGGTTGTTCTCACAACGGTGCTGGCGGCGATCCATGTGTTGATTTTAGTTGCGTCAAAGGATCTTGGCAGTGCCTCTATTTATTTTGTGACCTATCTGGTCATGCTTTATGTGGCCACGAGAGATGGCAGGTATATGTGTCTTGGAATGGGTGCGGGAGCAGTGGCGGCACTAGTGTCCTACAAGCTTTTCTCCCATGTACGAACCCGGGTGATCGCCTGGAAAGATCCACTGTCGGTGATCGATGGAGCCGGCTATCAGGTGGCTCAGTCCCTGTTTGCTATCGGAACCGGCGGATGGTTTGGAATGGGGCTGTATCTTGGATCTCCGAATAAAATCCCTGTGGCAGACGAAGACTTTGTATTTGCGGCGATTTCTGAGGAGATGGGGGGGATTTTTGCGATTTGCCTGATTCTGGTATGTGCCTGCTGTTATCTGATGTTTTTAAATATTGCGTTGCAGATTCGGGAGCAGTTCTATAAGCTGCTGGCACTGGGCCTTGGCACAACCTATGGTTTTCAGGTGTTTTTAACCATCGGTGGTGTGATCAAATTCATTCCCTCCACCGGTGTGACACTTCCGCTGGTCAGCTACGGAGGCAGCTCCCTATTGTCCACTTTTATCATTTTTGCGGTGATTCAGGGATTATATATCATCAGAGAGGACGAGGTCATTGATGAGGAAAAGAAAAGATAACAACCGGGAATTTACTGTCATTACTTATGTGTTTATCGGTATCTTTCTGGCAATGATCGCATATTTTGTCTATTTTCAGGTTGCATGCAGTGAGGAGTTCATCAACAATTCCTACAACACAAGGCTGGATGATTTTGCCAAGCGCATCATTCGCGGAACCATCACTGCCAGCGATGGTACAACATTGGCACAGACAGAGACGAATGCTAACGGAGAGGAAACCCGCGTTTATCCCCGGGGCAGAGTGTATGCACATGTAGTGGGTTATGCGGACAATGGCAAGGCAGGGCTGGAATCCGGCTATAATTTCGAGCTGCTGCGATCTCATTCCTTTTTGTTGGAACGGGTAAAAAATGAGATTGAGGGCAAAAAAAATGTAGGCGACACACTGGTTACAACCTTAGACAGTGATTTGCAGGAGGCCGCCTACGAGGCGCTGGGCAATCAAAAGGGAGCCGTGGTAGTTTTAGAGCCGGAGAGTGGAAAAATACTTGCCATGGTATCCAAGCCTGATTTTGACCCGAATACTATCACGGATCAATGGGACTCAATTATCAAAAACGAAGATGAGACGTCAGTGCTTTTAAATCGTGCCACCCAGGGACTTTATCCTCCCGGTTCTACCTTTAAGCTGGTGACTGCCCTGGAATATGTGAAGGAGCATCCGACAAATTATGGATCCTACAGCTATGACTGTACCGGCAGCATCACCTCAGATGATTATACGCTGCACTGCTTTAACGGATCTGTACATGGGTCGGTGAATCTGAAGGATTCCCTGGCAAAATCCTGCAACAGCTCCTTTGCAAATATCGGTTTATCCCTTGATATTGATGACTATACATCCACCTGTGAGAAGCTGCTTTTTAATAAGGATCTGCCGATTCGCCTCGCCAGCAGCAGTAGCCGGTTTTCTCTTGCAGAGGATGCCTCAGACAGTGAGATTATGGCGACGGCCATCGGACAGGGTGATACCCTGGTCAGTCCGCTTCATATGGCCCTGATCGTCTCCGCAATGGAAAATGATGGGATCCTGATGAATCCCTATCTGGCTGACCGGCTGGAAAATTCTGATGGATCCGTGATTACCCGGTACGAGCCCTCAGCGTATGGGCGTCTGTTAAAGAAAAAAGAAGCCCGTATTTTGCGAAAAATGATGCGTGCAGTGGTGACAGATGGGACTGCATCAGCGCTGCAGTCCGATTCCTACAAGGCTGCCGGAAAGACCGGTTCAGCGGAATACAGCGCCACCAAAGGCGACAGCCATGCATGGTTTGTGGGTTATGCCAGTGCTAAGAAAAAGAAGACCATTGCCATTGCAGTGGTTGTAGAAGGGGCAGGAAATGGCGGTACAGTTGCCGTTCCTATCGCAAAGACTGTGTTTGACACCTACTTTAAATCATAGTATACTTATATGTGATTTTGGATTTTGACCACATCAGGAGGTATTGCAATGATCGAGGCGACCAGCTGTGGTGGTGTGGTAATATTTCGGGGAAAGATACTGCTGCTTTACAAGAACTACCGGAACAAATATGAAGGATGGGTTCTGCCCAAGGGCACTGTTGAAAATGGCGAGGAATACAAGGAGACAGCGGCGCGTGAAGTAAAGGAAGAGACCGGTGTGGAGGCTGCGATTATCAAATACATCGGAAAAAGTCAGTATACTTTTAACGTTCCGGAGGATACGGTGCAAAAGGAGGTGCACTGGTATCT